>NZ_RCOA01000039.1:0-3109 GCF_004307585.1 Pseudomonas sp. Sample_20
GGGTATAAGAGACAGGTTGGGGGAGGGGGTGGAGATGCCGAGGTTGGTGAGGCCTTGAATAATGGGAGGGATATTATAGTTTTGCTGTTTTAGCCGGGAGAGCTCTAAGACGACTGGCTCAGAAGGGTCTGAGAAAAAGAAGTACGAGTAAGCACAAATGTTTGTGGTCGCTTTCGCACCAGAATCAGAAAATCAGGAATCGGTCCGTTCTGTGTGAAGAAACCGCTCTTATTTTGCGCCGCATTGGTCCGTACCCATTATGGCCATGTAGGATATCTAGTAGTATGCGGTAACGAGGCTTGGGAGAGTCCGGGCTGCCCATCACATCACAAATGGACTTCTATTTTGCTTAGGAAAGAGATAACCGAGGTGTTCACACCTCGGCGTAGCGAAGTAAACGTGAATATGTATGTACATCGGCCAAGGCTAGAGCTAGAGCTGTCGCGTGCATTCAAGCGAAATTCCCATACGCTCATTTTTGGCGAAAGTGGCAACGGCAAGTCTTGGCTTTACAAAAAGGTTCTTGAAGATGACGGGATCACGTACGTGACCGTCAATTGTGCGAATGCTGCACGCATCAAATCGCTGACCGCTGAAATCTGCAACTGCCTCATAGCTCCAGGAACGGCTGTAAGTTTGGGGTACAACGTAGAGAAAGTGGCGGAGCTTTCAGCAGCTTTTTTAAAAGGCGGTCTGAAACAAAGTGATCGTTACGACGTGACCCAAGAAGAACCGCTACTCAAGGCCTTCAATCTTTACGCATCTGCGAACAATGCAAAAAAAATCATAGTGCTGGACAATCTTGAATCGATATTCAGTTCCGAGGAATTGATGGATGAGTTATCGAATATCATCATTCTTCTGGATGACAGTCGATATGCCGAGTGCAACATAAACTTTCTTGTTGTTGGGGTTCCTAACGGGGTTCTCCAGTACTTCCGTGAAATAAAAAATGCTGAATCCGTCGCTAATAGATTACAGGAAATTCAAAAAGTAGGTGGCCTTGATTCAGGCCAAGTTCGTGAGATCGTGAGTAAGGGGTTTGCGCATCTGCAAATACCTCTCTCCGGGGCCTCGTTAATTGAGATATCTGAGCATGTATCGGATGTAACGCTGGGCATTGCGCAGCGCGTTCATGAATTCTGTGAGCACCTCGCATATGCAATACAAGACAATAAGTGGACGTATATCCCGAAGACGCTGCAAGCAGCTGATCTTGCATGGCTGACGGCTGGATTACGGCATGCCTATTCTGTTGTAGAAAAGAATCTGAACAGCCGAGAAACTACTGTTGCACGGCGCAATCAGGTGATCTACTGCATTGCGAAGGTTAAAAGACACGAGTTCGACTCGAGTGACATTGACAGACTTGTAAGAGAGAATTTCCCTCGTACTGTGCCCAATACCAACATGGGCATAGGATCAATTTTGGCTGACCTCACTGCTGGATCAAGCCCCCTTATCATAAAAAATGAACACACTGGTGGTTACTCGGTAAAGGATCCACGATTCATCATGTGTATTAAACTCATGTTGTATACGGACGCAGCCGAAAAGGTTCAGTGCCGAAAATTTCAAGTGTAAAAAGTTCTTGATAAGAAAGGTTGCTGGCAAGTCGGAGTCACAGTAAATCTTTCCCCCTTTCTTGAAGTGGGAGGAATTGATGCTTTTTGCCTATAGATAAGGAGTTTAGGATGGCCGAATGCTTTGGATAATAGCCACGGTATATACCACGCTAGTGGGAGTGATTGCCTACGCGGCGTACCAGTTAAAGCTGGTGAGTGTAATCTTAGATAATCTGCCCGGAATTACTGAAAATGAGGAGTTCCTTAAGAACTATGCTGTTCAAATAAAAATTAATAGATTTCTAGAAAGGATTTGGCCCGGCGTCAGGAGTGTTAGGCTTTCAGGCGTATCAAGTGGGGTTTATAAATTTGTAAATTTACTGTTTATGTGTTTGCTGTTGCTCCAGTTTTTCTTTTCAGATTTATTATCGTTTGCAGCTCCGGTTGTGTTTCTAGCGCTTGGTTTTTTGGCATCGATCGGTAATTCTCTTCAAGATAAAAAGCGAAGTATGGAAGTCAACCAAAAAACTTTAATGCCATTTTCTATATTTTTCCCTCTCTTTATTGCCTATCACATTGATACATCGGATAAATTACTGAAAATGAAAGCCGTGTTTTCTGCCCAAGCGATAGGGTACGAAGCTACATTAGCGTCGATGGCTGTAGGGTTAGGTCTGTTTTGTTACTTTGGACTAAGTCTGATTGAGAGCTTTCAGCGGTTTGTAGTCGTTTGGGTGCTGAATAGGGCGTTGATTCTAACCAAAAATATGGTTTTGGTCGGTGTAAACCCGAGTTTACCTGGAGAAAAAGAAATGCGAGCCATAGCGAAAGAAGCAATAGTGGTTACAGCTAAAAATATGGCAGTTTTTGGATTAATAGTCGGTGCGTTATTGGCTTTCGTTAGGCGTGTGGTGGAGTGACCCTGCAGATGTCAGGTCTGATTTGTTTCCGAAAGTTGATAAGTCGCCATTGCCCTATCGAATGCTTTTCTGAACTCTGAGACGTTCAGGCCACTTGGCCTGGTAGCACTGGTCTGCTCGTGGCCTAATTATGCTATTACTAATTATGCCAAATCTTGCCTCAGAAGAAGCAGCAGGAAGGGCACTGATTTAATTCAGCGCGCTCTTTGGCGTCCCACCCCATCGTGCCCGGCGAATATATAAGGCATGTGAAATAAAACGGAGAGAGTTCCGCGTAGGCTGGCAACAGGGACAACAACGAGCGACAACCCATGAAATTCACCGCACGGATTATCCCGGCGCATACCGTCCAGGCCCTGGCACTGCTCGCCGCTCTGGTTGGCGTCGCGACATGGTCGTCGGTGCTGCTGATATCGGCGGAATCCCACACACCCGTAGCCGCCCCGAAAGTGCTCGCGGCGATGAGTGATAGCCCGGCGTTGCAGTGGTTTTCCAATGAGACTGCGCCGGTGGATATCAAGATGAGTGGGGTGATCGCGGGCGGGAGTGCGACGGTGGCGATATTGAGTTTAAACGATGGCGCGCCGAGGAGTTTTTTGGTGGGGGAGAAGGTTGGGGTTGGGG
>NZ_RCOA01000045.1:0-71158 GCF_004307585.1 Pseudomonas sp. Sample_20
AGTACACCCGCGTCACCACCGAAGGTGGTCGCCTGTCCGACGTCCTGAGCGGTTATATCGACCCGGACGACGGCATCGCGCCGCCTGCGGCAGAAGTGCCGCCACCGGTCGACCCGAAAGCCGTCAAGGCTGACGACGATACCGACGACGATGATGCCGAATCTTCCGATGACGAAGAAGAAGCAGAAAGCGGTCCGGATCCGGTCATCGCGGCACAGCGCTTCGGCGCCGTCGCCGACCAGATGGAAATCACCCGCAAGGCCCTGAAAAAGCACGGTCGTCACAACAAGGCAGCGGTTGCCGAGTTGCTGGCCCTGGCCGAGCTGTTCATGCCGATCAAACTGGTGCCGAAGCAATTCGAAGCCCTGGTCGAGCGTGTTCGCAGTGCCCTGGATCGTCTGCGTCAGCAAGAGCGCGCGATCATGCAGCTGTGCGTACGTGATGCACGTATGCCACGCGCCGATTTCCTGCGTCAGTTCCCGGGCAACGAAGTCGACGAAAGCTGGTCCGACGCGCTGGCCAAAGGCAAGAGCAAGTACGCCGAAGCCATCGGTCGCGTGCAGCCGGACATCATCCGTTGCCAGCAGAAGCTGATTGCGCTGGAAACCGAGACCGGGCTGACCATCGCAGAAATCAAGGACATCAACCGTCGCATGTCGATCGGTGAGGCCAAGGCCCGCCGCGCGAAGAAAGAGATGGTTGAAGCCAACCTGCGTCTGGTGATCTCGATCGCCAAGAAGTACACCAACCGCGGCCTGCAATTCCTCGATCTGATCCAGGAAGGCAACATCGGTCTGATGAAGGCGGTGGACAAGTTTGAATACCGTCGTGGTTACAAGTTCTCGACTTATGCCACCTGGTGGATCCGTCAGGCGATCACTCGCTCGATCGCCGACCAGGCCCGCACCATCCGTATTCCGGTGCACATGATCGAGACGATCAACAAGCTCAACCGTATTTCCCGGCAGATGCTGCAGGAAATGGGTCGCGAACCGACCCCGGAAGAGCTGGGTGAACGCATGGAAATGCCTGAGGACAAGATCCGCAAGGTATTGAAGATCGCCAAAGAGCCGATCTCCATGGAAACCCCGATCGGTGATGACGAAGACTCCCATCTGGGCGACTTCATCGAAGACTCGACCATGCAGTCGCCAATCGATGTCGCCACGGTGGAAAGCCTGAAGGAAGCGACTCGCGAAGTGCTGTCCGGCCTCACTGCCCGTGAAGCCAAGGTACTGCGCATGCGTTTCGGTATCGACATGAACACCGACCACACGCTCGAAGAAGTAGGCAAACAGTTTGACGTAACGCGTGAGCGGATCCGTCAGATCGAAGCCAAGGCGCTGCGCAAGCTGCGCCATCCGACGCGAAGCGAGCATCTGCGCTCCTTCCTCGACGAGTGATACCAGAACCCCCGGCCCAGGCCGGGGGTTTTGTTTTATGGCAGATTAAATGCCCCGCTCCGCCCTCCCCACCGCGTACCCCGTCTACACTCGAAACAATCATCCCCAAGCCGTGACGAGAGCGTTATGCCCAGACTGGCGCCCGTGCTTTTTCTGCTGTCATTGATGATCTGCACCGCCACGGCTGACGCGCTGACTCTCACCGATGAAGAACGCAGCTGGCTGGCGGCTCACCCTGACTTGCGCCTGGGTGTCGACGCGTCGTGGCCGCCTTTCGAATTTCGGGACGACCAGAACCGCTATCAGGGTCTGGCCGCTGACTATATCGACGTGATTCGCCAACGTCTGGCGATCAAGCTGACGCCGATCGAACCGGCAAGCTGGACGGTGGTGCTGGAGCAGGTGAAAAAAGGCAAGATCGATTTGCTGCCAGGGATCATGTCCACGCCGGAGCGCCAGAATTACCTGGCATTTACCCGGCCGTACCTCGACTTCCCGATCGTCATCCTTGCCCATGTCGGCGGCGCCCAGCCGCGCAAACTCGACGACCTGTACGGTCTGAAAATCGCCGTGGTGGAAAACTACGCCCCCCACGAACTGCTGCGTACTCACCACCCCGATCTGAATCTGGTCGCCATGCCCAATGTCAGCTCGGCGCTGCAAGCTTTGGCGACCGATGAAGTAGACGCGGTGGTCGGCGATCTCGCTTCCAGCGTGTGGAGCCTGCGCCAACTCAAGCTCGACGGACTTTACGTCAGTGGCGAGACACCGTATCGCTATCAACTGGCGATGGCCGTGCCCCGCGACAACAAGATGTTGGTGGGCATTCTCGATAAAGTTCTTGCCGACATGACGCCGGCGGAAATCAGCAGCATCCAGGAACATTGGGTCGGTAATGTGCTCGACCACCGCACGTTCTGGTCAGACCTGCTGATGTACGGCCTGCCCGGCCTGTTGTTGCTGATGACCATCCTAGCCGTGGTGATTCGCATCAACCGCCGACTGAGCTCGGAAATCAGCCGGCGCATCGACCTTGAGCAGGAATTGCGCAGCAGCGAATATCACTACCGCGGCTTGGTGGAGAGCTTGTCGGCCATCGCCTGGGAAGCGCGGATGAGCGACTTCACCTACAGCTATGTTTCGCCCCATGCTGAAGACTTGCTCGGGTATCCACAGTCTCACTGGCTGATTCCGGGTTTCTGGCACAACATCATTCACCCGGCCGACCTGACCCGCACGCAGAACTATTGCAGGGAAGCGCTGCGCCAGGGCCGCGATCACATCGTCGACTATCGCGTAATCACCGCCGACGGCCGCTGCCTGTGGGTACGCGACATTGTCAGCCTGATCGAGCATGGCCACGAACCGGTGATGCGCGGGTTGATGATCGATATCAGCGAAATCAAACGCACCGAAGAAGCGCTGCGGCTGTCCGAGCAGAAGTTCGCTTCGGTGTTCGAGCAATGCCCGGACATTCTGGTGATTGCACGCCTGTCCGACGGCTGCCTGCTGGAGGTCAACGAGGCCTTCGAGGAGCAGATCGGCCTCAGGGCCGAGGACGTGATCGGCCAGACCGCCACCAACCTCAATATCTGGGGCATCCCCGGCGTCGGGCCGGGCCTCTTGCAGCGTTTGCAGGCCGGCAGTATCCGTAATCTGGAAATGCCCTTTCGCCGCAACAACGGCCAGTTGTTCACCGGGCTGATTTCCGCCGAGCCTTTCGACCTCGATACCACGCCGGCGCTGGTAGTCGTGGTGCGCGACATCAGCCAGCTCAAGGAAACCCAACAGCAACTGCAAACTTCTGAAGAAAAATTCGCCAAGGCTTTCCATGCGTCGCCCGACGGTCTGTTGCTGTCGCGTCAGAGCGACGGCCTGCTGTTGGAGGTCAACGAGGGCTTCAGCCGCATCACCGGTTTCAACAGCGCCATGTCGGTGGATCGTTCGACGCTGGATCTGGGTATATGGGTCAACCTCAACGAACGCAAACAGATGCTCGACCTGCTGCAACGCGACGGTTTCGTCCGCGACTTCACTTGCCACATCCGTCGCAGCGACGGGCAGATTCGCCTGTGCGAAGTGTCCAGTCGACCGCTGCCGATTGGCGACGAGGATTGCATGCTGACCATCGCCCGCGACATCACCGAACGCCATCTCATGCAGGAAAAACTGCAGCAGGCCGCCACCGTTTTCGAGAGCACCGCCGAGGGCGTATTGATCACCGATACTCAACAACACATCAGCGCCGTCAATCGTGCTTTCACCGAAATCACCGGTTACAGCGAAAGTGAAGCGCTGGGCCACACGCCACGCTTGCTGGCCTCAGGGCTGCATGACAGCGCTTTCTACGCAGCGATGTGGCATCAATTGACCGACGAGGGACACTGGCAAGGCGAGATTTCCAACCGGCGCAAGAACGGCGAGCTGTACCCGAGCTGGCTGACAATCAGCGCGGTGCGCAATCGCGACAAGTTCATCACTCACTTCGTCGCGGTGTTCGCCGATATTTCCAGCCTCAAGCACGCCCAGGCCAAACTCGATTATCAGGCCCACCACGACCCGCTCACCGGTTTGCCCAACCGCACCTTGTTCGAGAGCCGCCTGCAAATGGCCCTGACCAGCCAGCAGGAAAATGGCGGCCAGGGCGCGGTGCTGTTTCTCGATCTCGACCGTTTCAAACACATCAACGACAGCCTCGGCCATCCGGTCGGCGACCTGTTGCTCAAGGGCATTGCCGTGCGCTTGAAAGAACAACTGCGCGATATCGACACGGTCGCGCGATTGGGCGGTGACGAGTTCATCATCCTGTTGCCAGGCTTGCAGCAAGCCAGCGACGCCGACAACATCGCGACGAAACTGCTCAACTGCTTCGGTGCACCGTTCCAGGCCGGCGAACACGAGTTCTTTATCAGCGCCAGCATCGGCACCAGCCTCTATCCCCGCGACGGTTGCGATGTGGCCACCTTGGTGAAAAACGCCGACGCGGCGATGTACCGCTCCAAAGCCAAAGGACGCAACCGCGTCGAAAGCTACACCCGCGACCTCACCGCCCAGGCCAGCGAGCGCATAGCGCTGGAGCACGAACTGCGCCGTGCCATCGAGCGTGATGAGCTGTTTCTCTATTACCAACCAAAAATCAGCCTGGTCGACCACAGTCTGGTCGGTGCAGAGGCGCTGATTCGCTGGCGCCACCCAACCTTCGGCGATGTGCCGCCCGAGCATTTCATTCCGTTAGCGGAAGAAAACGGCATGATCCTGCAGATAGGTGACTGGGTGCTGGAGACCGCTTGCCGGCAGATGTTCGAGTGGAACGAGATCTACCAACCGTTGGGGCCGCTTTCGGTAAACCTCGCCGGTGCGCAATTGCGTCAGCCCAACCTGTTGGTGCGCATCGAACAACTGCTCAAGGACAACCGCCTCAGGCCGGATTTACTGCAACTGGAAATTACCGAGAATTTCATCATGAGTCAGGCCGAAGAGGCGCTGGCGGTGCTGCACCAACTCAAACACCTCGGCGTGCAACTGGCGATCGACGACTTCGGCACCGGCTACTCCTCGCTCAGCTACCTCAAACGCCTGCCGCTGGACATCCTCAAGATTGATCAATCCTTCGTCCGCGGACTGCCTGACGACCCCCACGACGCAGCGATCGTACGCGCCATCATCGCGCTCGGTCGCAGCATGCAATTCACCGTGATTGCCGAAGGCGTGGAAACACAGGCGCAACAACAATTCCTCGCCGCAGAAGGTTGTGAACAGATCCAGGGCTACATCGTCAGCCTGCCGCTGCCCCCGGAGGAATTCGCCGCGACGTTTCTGCATGTAACCGTATCGGATTTTTCGGATAGCACAGCCGCGAAACCGTCGCTATAATCCGCGGCCTACTGAGGGCCTATAGCTCAGTTGGTTAGAGCAGAGGACTCATAATCCTTTGGTCCACGGTTCGAGTCCGTGTGGGCCCACCAAATTGAAAAGCCGCGCTGAATGCGCGGCTTTTTTGTGGGCGAGTGGTTGGGTTTCGTCTCGACGGGCGCAATGTTCGGAAGACCTAACCAGAGCTGTAGGAAAGATCCTAAGCTGCGGTTTTGAGCGGTTAGACATCTGTTGATGATGTCTTCGCAGGGATACTCTCGAGACGTCGCTGCTTATCAGCGACCGGGCTTGGAAATCCCTAGAAATCAATACGTCCGGCGACAGTAACAATGGAATGGAAAGACCTGATTATTGGCGGACGCAGATATTGCATGGCGCATCTACAGCCTTTTGAACAGACATTTGAAGTGGCGGAGCAGCAGCTTGTCGTCAGGTTTGAATTCGGGTTCCACTGTTTCACCGATGACAAAGGTCACGGCCTGCCACTAAGACACAGAGGAGAAGTCCGGTATTTTTGTGCAGACCGCCACTACTACAGCAGCCAGATCACGGAATACCTGCAAAAACGCTTTTTTAAAGGCTTGGCTGTGCCCTTCTACGTCGAAAACAGTCAGCGCTATTACTGCCTTGATTTGCATGATTACGCGGTCTTTTTTTCGATCAGCAAGCCGCAAAATGCAACGAACTTTCTCAAACTCCGGATTATTTCCGCCTACGAGGTCGCTGAATGGGGACGCTCGAAGCTGCCGAAAGGAAAACCACATAACGTCCGCTACATTCTGGAAATGCGTAACGCGGGGAAATCCGTGTGAGAGAAAGCAAAAAGCCCCGATGCTTGCGCAACGGGGCTTTCTGTAAATCTGAAATATCGGCCTGTCCTTTTACGGTTTCCCGCTTATCCCGCTCACTGGCTAGGAGTGGCTCGCGCCACCGAAATCAACACCCTTTGCTTGCAAAGTTCCGGTCTGTGCTGACGTGCCGATCATAGCCCTTGAACCTGACAAGAGCAACCGTCACAGCCGTTATCCCTCCCTTCGAGCGATAGGTTCCAAATATGCCCCAATGCGCTTGACCCTGTACCATCGGCAATCTCATCGCCCACGCCATCGGAGCCTCCCTTGCCAGACACTCGCCACCCCAGCCTCGACGAAATCGACCGCCAGCTAATCGCCGCGCTGCAAATCAACGCCCGCGAAAGCGTGGCCATGCTCGCCCGTCAGCTAGGCATTGCTCGCACGACGGTGACGTCGCGTCTGGCCCGGCTGGAAAAGGCCAAGGTAATCACCGGTTATGGCGTGCGCTTGGGTCAGCGTGTGGTCGATGGTGGCTTGCAAGCCTACGTCGGGATCAAGGTGCAGCCGCGTTCCGGCAAGGACGTGCTGCGGCGCTTGAGTGCGATGGCGCAGGTGCAGCAGCTGTGTGCGGTGAGTGGCGAGTTTGATTATGTGGCGTGGTTGCGCACCGATTCGCCGGAGCAGTTGGATCAATTGCTGGATCAGATTGGCAGCGTCGATGGGGTGGAGAAAACTACGACTTCGATCATTCTGAGCAGCAAGATTGATCGCGGGCAGCCGGTCTGAGCATTGGCCGGGCATTCTGGCTGAGCCGCTTAGCAAGCACGCCCGCTCCCACTTCTTTGGTCGGTATGCAGCCCGCAATCGTCAGTCTGCACAACAATCAGGCAAAACGACGACACATTGCGTCTTATTAACGCGCTCCACGCTCCCTAGAATGGCTGGCATCTTTTCCTATACTCAGACGCGAATCCTGCGTCGGGTCGCCAACAAGGTCAGCCATGAACAAGAACAATCGCCATCCTGCAGACGGAAAAAAACCAGTCACCATTTTCGGTCCGGACTTTCCGTTCGCGTTTGACGACTGGATCGAGCATCCCGCCGGCCTGGGCAGCATTCCCGAGCAGCACCATGGCGCTGAGGTGGCGATTGTCGGCGCGGGTATTGCCGGTCTGGTGGCTGCGTATGAACTGATGAAACTCGGTTTGAAGCCGGTGGTGTACGAGGCGTCGAAACTCGGTGGTCGTCTGCGCTCGCAGGCCTTCAACGGCACCGATGCCATCGTCGCCGAGCTCGGTGGCATGCGCTTTCCGGTGTCCTCCACAGCGTTCTACCACTACGTCGACAAGCTCGGCCTGGAAACCAAGCCCTTCCCCAACCCGCTGACCGGCGCTTCAGGCAGTACCGTGATCGATCTGGAGGGCGAAACCTATTACGCCGAGAGCCTGAAGGATCTTCCTGCATTGTTTCAGGAAGTGGCTGACGCCTGGGCAGATGCGCTGGAAGCCGGTTCGCAGTTCTCCGACATCCAGCAAGCCATCCGTGATCGCGATGTGCCGCGCCTGAAAGAGCTGTGGAACAAATTGGTGCCGCTGTGGGACGACCGGACTTTTTACGACTTCGTCGCCACCTCGAAAGCCTTCGCCAAATTGTCGTTCCAGCACCGTGAAGTATTCGGCCAGGTCGGTTTCGGCACCGGCGGCTGGGATTCGGACTTTCCCAATTCAATGCTGGAAATCTTCCGCGTGGTAATGACCAATTGCGACGATCACCAGCACCTGGTGGTCGGTGGCGTCGAGCAGGTGCCGCAGGGCATCTGGCGCCATGTGCCGGAGCGCTGCGTGCACTGGCCGGCCGGCACCAGCCTGAAATCCCTGCACCGTGGCGCGCCGCGTTCCGGTGTGAAGAAAATTGCTCATGCACCGGAGGGCCGTTTCGCCGTTACCGACAACAACGGTGACACCCGCGAATATGCCGCCGTCCTGACAACCTGCCAGAGCTGGCTGCTGACCACTCAGATCGAATGCGATGAAACCTTGTTCTCGCAGAAGATGTGGATGGCCCTCGACCGCACGCGCTACATGCAGTCGTCGAAAACCTTCGTGATGGTCGACCGGCCATTCTGGAAAGACAAGGATCCGGAGACCGGCCGCGACGTGATGAGCATGACCCTCACCGATCGCCTGACCCGTGGCACCTATCTGTTCGACAACGGCGACGACAAGCCGGGGGTGATCTGCCTGTCTTACTCGTGGATGAGCGACGCGTTGAAAATGCTCCCGCATCCGGTGGAAAAACGCGTTGAGCTGGCGTTGAACGCGCTGAAAAAGATCTACCCGAAAGTAGACATCGCCGCGCGGATCATCGGCGACCCGATCACCGTGTCGTGGGAAGCCGATCCGTATTTCCTCGGTGCCTTCAAAGGCGCCCTGCCCGGCCATTACCGCTACAACCAGCGCATGTACGCGCACTTCATGCAGGACGACATGCCGGCCGAGCAGCGCGGGATTTTCATCGCCGGCGACGACGTGTCGTGGACACCGGCGTGGGTCGAAGGCGCAGTGCAGACTTCGCTCAACGCGGTGTGGGGCATCATGAAACATTTCGGCGGATCCACACATAAAGAGAACCCGGGACCGGGTGATGTGTTCAAAGACATCGGCCCTATCGCCCTGCCCGAGTAAGAGGATTCCCCGATGCGCGTAGCCGTTTACCAATGTCCACCGCTGCCACTGGACCCCGCCGCCAACCTGCAGCGCCTGCATCAGGTGGCGATGGAGGCCAAGGGCGCCGACCTGCTGGTGCTGCCGGAGATGTTCATGACCGGCTACAACATCGGCGCCGAAGCGGTCGGCACGCTGGCCGAGGTCTACAACGGTGAATGGGCGCAGCAGATCGGCCGGATTGCCAAGGCTGCGGGTCTGGCGATCGTTTACGGTTATCCGGAGCGCACCGCCGACGGTCAGATCTACAACGCCGTGCAACTGATCGACGCCCATGGCGAGCGCCTGTGCAATTACCGCAAGTCACACCTGTTCGGCGACCTCGACCGGTCGATGTTCAGCCCCGGTGACTCCGATTTGCCGGTGGTTGAATTGAACGGCTGGAAGCTCGGCTTCCTGATCTGCTACGACTTGGAGTTTCCGGAAAACGCGCGGCGCCTGGCCTTGGCCGGCGCCGAGCTGATCGTGGTGCCGACGGCCAACATGATTCCGTTCGATTTCGTTGCCGATGTCACCGTGCGTGCCCGCGCCTTCGAAAACCAGTGCTACGTGGCTTACGCCAATTACTGCGGCCATGAAAGCGATATTCAGTACTGTGGGCAAAGCAGCATTGCCGCGCCGGACGGCAGCCGCATCGCCCTGGCAGGTCTGGACGAAGCGTTGATCGTCGGTGAACTGGACCGCCAATTGATGAACGACTCACGTCAGGCCAATCGCTATCTCAGCGATCGCCGCCCGGAGCTTTACGGCGCGCTCAACCGCCGCTAATCCGCTAGCATGGGCACTTCATTGTTCTGGAAGTGCCCATGCCCGCGCCGACTCATCTCCGCCCCCACTCTGAAACCCTGGCCAACGGCCTGCGCGTGACCCTGCACCACGTGCCCGGTCTCAAGCGCAGCGCTGCCGCGTTGCGCGTGGCGGCCGGCAGCCATGACGTGCCATTGGCATGGCCGGGGTTGGCGCATTTTCTTGAGCACTTGCTGTTTCTCGGCACTGAGCGTTTTCCCACAGACGAAGGGCTGATGGCCTACGTGCAACGTCACGGCGGCCAAGTGAATGCCAGCACCCGTGAGCGCACCACGGACTTTTTCTTCGAGTTGCCTGTGTCGTCCTTCAGCGCGGGGCTCGAGCGTCTGTCAGACATGCTCGCCCGGCCACGTATGAATCGGGACGATCAACTGCGTGAACGGGAAGTGCTGCAGGCCGAATTCGTCGCCTGGTCGCAGGATCCGACAGCGCAGCAGCAGTTTGCCTTGTATGAAGGTTTGCCAGCGGAGCATCCGTTGCGCGGGTTTCATGCGGGCAATCGGGACAGCTTGCAGGTCGAATCGCCTGGGTTTCAGTCGGCGCTGAAAGATCTCCATCAGCGGTTTTATCGAACCGGGCAAATGACCCTCAGTCTGGTCGGGCCACAAAGTATCGATGAGCTTCGGGAGCTCGCGCAGCAATTCGCAGCGGTGTTATCGGTTGGGGATAAAGTTGCCCAGGCCGCACCGCCACCGTTGGCAGTGAAAAGTTATCAACAGGTCGGCGCTCACACGAACCTGTTATTTGCTTTCGACGCGTTGCCCGAGTCATCCGCCGAGGCGATGGCTTTTCTCTGTCATTGGTTGAAAAGCGCAAAACCTGGTGGATTGCTCGCATACCTGCATCAACAGAATCTGGCTGACAGCCTGAAAGCCACGCCGCTTTACCAGTTCGCCGGCCAAGCGCTGCTGCATCTTCAATTCAATGCTGGCGGCGACCGCCTGGATACCATTCGCGAACACCTGCTGGATTGGCTGAGCTTCTTCGCCCGTCAGGACTGGACGCCGTTGCGCGAGGAATACGCCGCCCTGCTTCAGCGCCAGCAGCAAGTCAGCGGCGCGTTGCAACTGGCGCGAACCGACATCGAGCAGCAAGCATTCGGCCTGTCCGAATCCGGCGCTACCGCACTTGAGCACATCCTTCGCGAAATCGGCGTTGTGGATAACTTCAGCGATCATTGGCATCTGCCCGCCGCCAACCCTTTCTTGCGCGCCAGTGAACCGCTGGCCAACGCCGGGCTGATTCGCGGCCAGACCAGCGCCCACCGTGGCCTGCGCACGTTCGCCCAGGATCGCTCGCGCAGCCGTCGCGAACGTTCGCCGATGCATTTCAGTCAGGCGCTGCCGGACAACAGCGATGAAGGCGCGATCTGTCTGCGCTGGCAGGTCGAGGCGGCGGCCAGCGCAGATCTGCTCTCCAGATTGCAGCGCAGTCTGCGCCAGACCCGACAGGATGCGTCCGAAGCCGGAGTGGACTTGTCTTTCAGCGCCGCAGGTAACCAATGCCTGCTGAAAATGACCGGATTACAGGAACCGATGCCCAGTGTCCTCAAGCATGCGCTGAAATGTCTGACGATGATCGACGCCGATTCGCCGCGCGACGCGGTGCAGATACCGTCGATGCCGATCCGCCAACTACTCGAAGCGTTGCCAGAGAAATCCCTGCCCACGATTGGAACCAGCGAGGACGCCAATCAGCTGTGGACAACTTCGCGCTGGGACGGCCTCGCTCTAGGCCTCAACCAACAAACCCAATCAGCCTTGGGCCTGGCGCTGAGCCGCATTCCCGGCACACCTGACAATCAGCTAGCGGTGACACCGATCGCCCAAGCCCAGTACCACTGGAGCCAGATCAACACGGCCTCCAGCGAACACGCCTTGCTGCTGGTCTGCCCGACTGCCAGCCGCGACATCGCTGATGAAGCAGCATGGCGCCTTCTGGCTCAGGTGTGCCAGACGCCTTTTTACCAGCGCCTGCGCGTCGAACTGCAATTGGGGTACGCCGTGTTCAGCGCGCTGCGTCAGTTGCACGGCATGACCGCGATTGTCTTTGGCGTGCAATCGCCGACGAACCCGGCGGGCAAGTTACTCGAATACATTCAAGAATTCTTCAACGGCATTCCCGCGTTGATCGAAACGCTCGATGACGCAAGCCTCAAGCAGCAGCGCCAAAGCCTCGCCGGTCAGTTCGACGACGCCACACTGTCCACCAAGGATGCTGCCGAGCTGCTGTGGCAGGGCAAACTCGCTGGCCATTCGTCGGATTACCGTGAGCAGTTGGTCGCGGCGATCCAGCAGCTGAATCGTCAGGCTTTGCTCAATGCTGCGCAGCGTCTGATCAATGCCGAGGGCGGCTGGCATTGCCTGGTCAATGAATCGATGCTGGACGCGCCGTGGCGCGCGACAAACTGATCTTTACCGAGGCTGCAAGGAGCTTTCTCAAAGATTCACGGGTCACGCCGTTGAAATTTTGAGTAACATAGCCGCCTAACTAATTGGAACATCCTCGCGCTGCCGTGGACTATACCTATGGATAGCGCTATCCCAACCCTCAGAAGGAGACATCTCATGGCCTGGACCAAACCTGCTTACACCGACCTGCGTATCGGCTTCGAAGTCACCATGTACTTCGCCAGCCGCTGAGTTCTGCTTACGCAGAATCGCAGTGCAACGCCTCGGCTCGCCGAGGCGTTTTATTTTCCGCGTTGAAATGATGGAGCGTTCATGTTCGTCCAGATTCTGGGTTCGGCCGCCGGTGGCGGTTTTCCGCAGTGGAACTGCAACTGCGTCAATTGCGCAGGCTTTCGCGACGGCAGCCTGAACGCCAAGGCCCGCACCCAATCGTCCATCGCCATTTCCGATGACGGCGTGAACTGGGTGTTGTGCAATGCCTCGCCGGACATCCGCGCGCAACTGCAAAGCTTCGCCCCGCTGCAACCGGGCCGCGCCCTGCGCGACACCGGCATCAGCGCGATCATCCTGATGGACAGCCAGATCGACCACACCACCGGCCTGCTCAGCCTGCGCGAAGGCTGCCCGCATCAGGTCTGGTGCACGGACATGGTTCACGAAGACCTGAGCACCGGTTTTCCCCTGTTCAAGATGCTCACCCACTGGAATGGCGGGCTGGACTGGAACCGTATCGAGCTCGATCAGAGCTTCACCGTAGCGGCCTGCCCGAACCTGCGTTTCACCCCGCTGCCATTGCGCAGCGCCGCGCCGCCGTATTCGCCGCACCGTTTCGATCCGCATCCGGGCGACAACATCGGTTTGATCGTTGAAGACCTCAACACCGGCGGCAAGCTGTTCTACGCGCCGGGGCTGGGCAAGGTCGATGCGCCGCTGCTGGAAATCATGGCGGGCAGCGATTGCCTGCTGGTCGACGGCACGCTGTGGGATGACGATGAAATGCAGCGCCGTGGCGTCGGCACCCGCACCGGTCGCGAGATGGGCCACCTGGCGCAGAACGGCCCCGGCGGCATGCTCGAAGTGCTGGAGCAGTTGCCCGAGCAGCGCAAGGTACTTGTCCACATCAACAACACCAACCCGATCCTCGACGAGGATTCCCCGGAGCGTGCGGAGCTGGTGCGGCGTAATGTTGAAGTGGCGTTTGATGGCATGAGTATTGTGTTGTAGCGACCGGCCTCTTCGCGAGCAAGCTCGCTCCCACATTGGATCTGTGCCGTACACAAAACCTGTGGGAGCGAGCTTGCTCGCGAAGGTGTCCGAATAGACACCCAGGATTTCAACGGTTGTTCCCCGGAGAACAGACATGACCGACACCCCGCTGTCCCCCGCCGAATTCGAAGCGGCCCTGCGCGCCAAAGGCGCCTATTACCACATCTACCACCCGTACCACGTGGCGATGTACGAAGGCCGCGCGACCCGCGAGCAGATTCAGGGCTGGGTCGCCAACCGCTTCTACTATCAGGTGAACATTCCCCTGAAAGACGCGGCGATCCTTGCCAATTGCCCGGATCGGGAAATCCGCCGCGAGTGGATTCAGCGCCTGCTCGACCACGACGGCGCACCCGGTGAAGATGGCGGCATCGAAGCCTGGCTGCGTCTGGGACAGGCTGTTGGCCTCGACCCGGACCAATTGCGTTCTCAGGAGCTGGTGCTGCCCGGCGTGCGTTTCGCCGTCGATGCCTACGTCAACTTCGCCCGTCGCGCCAGTTGGCAGGAAGCCGCCAGCAGTTCGCTGACCGAATTGTTCGCGCCGCAGATTCACCAGTCGCGCCTCGACAGCTGGCCGCAGCATTATCCGTGGATCGACCCGGCCGGTTACGAATACTTCCGCACCCGTCTCGGTCAGGCGCGGCGTGACGTCGAGCATGGGCTGGCGATCACCCTTGAGCATTACAAGACCCGCGAAGGCCAGGAGCGCATGCTGGAAATTCTCCAGTTCAAACTGGACATTCTTTGGAGCATGCTCGATGCCATGAGCATGGCCTATGAACTGAACCGTCCGCCGTATCACAGCGTGACCGAACAACGGGTCTGGCATAAAGGAATCATCTTATGAGTTTCGACCGCAGCAAAGTGCCGAGCTGGCGCCCGGGCTATCGCTTCCAGTACGAACCAGCGCAGAAGGGCCATGTCTTGCTGTACCCGGAAGGCATGATCAAGCTCAACGAAACGGCCGCGCTGATCGGCGGCCTGATTGATGGCGAACGCGATGTCGCGGCAATCATTGCCGAACTCGACAAGCAGTTCCCCGGCGTGCCCGAGCTCGGTGACGACGTCGAGCAATTCATGGAGGTTGCCCGTGAGCAACACTGGCTCACCCTTGGCTGATCTGCCGGCCAAACCGCAAGTCGGCCTGCCGCTGTGGCTGCTCGCCGAGCTGACCTACCGCTGCCCGCTGCAATGCCCGTACTGCTCCAATCCGCTGGATTTCGCCGAGCAGGGCAAAGAGCTGACCACCGAGCAATGGATCAAGGTGTTCCGCGAAGCGCGGGAGATGGGCGCGGCGCAATTGGGCTTTTCCGGCGGCGAACCGCTGGTGCGTCAGGACTTGGCCGAACTGATCCGTGAAGCACGGCAGTTGGGTTTCTACACCAACCTGATCACCTCCGGCATTGGCCTGACCGAGCAGAAAATCAGCGACTTCAAAAAGGCCGGGCTCGACCACATCCAGATCAGTTTTCAGGCCAGCGACGAGCAAGTGAACAACCTGCTCGCCGGCTCGAAAAAGGCCTTTGCGCAGAAGCTGGAAATGGCTCGTGCGGTGAAGGCCCACGGCTATCCGATGGTGCTGAACTTCGTCACCCATCGGCACAACATCGACAAGATCGACCGCATCATCGAGCTGTGCATTGCGCTGGAGGCCGACTTCGTCGAACTCGCCACTTGCCAGTTCTACGGCTGGGCGCAGCTCAACCGTGTCGGTCTGTTGCCGACCAGGGAACAACTGGTGCGCGCCGAACGCATCACCAACGAATACCGGGCCAGGCTGGAAGCCGAAGGGCATCCGTGCAAGCTGATTTTCGTGACTCCGGACTATTACGAAGAACGCCCGAAAGCCTGCATGAACGGCTGGGGCAGCATCTTCCTGACCGTCACGCCGGACGGCACCGCCCTGCCCTGCCATGGTGCCCGCCAGATGCCGGTGCAGTTTCCCAACGTGCGCGATCACAGCATGCAACACATCTGGTATGACTCGTTCGGCTTCAACCGTTTTCGCGGTTACGACTGGATGCCCGAGCCGTGCCGCTCTTGCGACGAGAAAGAAAAAGACTTCGGCGGCTGCCGCTGCCAGGCGTTCATGCTCACCGGCGACGCCAGTAACGCCGACCCGGTGTGCAGCAAGTCCGAACATCACGGCGTGATCCTCAAGGCCCGCGAAGAAGCCGAGAGCGCCACTCAAACCATCGAACAATTGGCCTTTCGCAATGAACGAAACTCACGCCTCATCGCCAAGGGCTGAGCCTTTCAGCGCCGCCCAGGCCGTCGCCGCCGGAACCGACTTCGCCGAACTGCAGCTCGGCGCCGATGGTTTGTTCTGGAATGAATACCGCCCCGAGGATGCCGCATGCCGGATCTGGCATTGGCGCGATGGCGTGGCGAAACGTCTGACGCCGGACGGATTCAGCGTGCGTAGCCGCGTGTACGAATATGGCGGTGGTGCGTTTTGTCTGACGCCTGACGGGGTGGTTTTCGTCAATGAAGCGGATCAGCAGATGTATCGGCAGGCGCTGGATGACGAGCCGGTTGCGCTGACGTCGACTGACGGCCGCTACGGCGATCTGCAATTCGCCGCTGGCCGGGTGTTGGCGGTCGAAGAGCAGCAGGATCGACATCGCCTGGTGGCGATTGATCTGGCGAGCGGTACGCGACAGGTGCTGGCCGAGGGTGCGGATTTTTATGCGTCGCCAACGCTGAGCCCGAACGGCCAGCGCTTGGCATGGATCGAGTGGAGCCGACCGCATCAGCCGTGGACCTCGACGCGGTTGATGGTCGCGGAAGGTGATTTTTCTGCGCCTCGCTGTGTTGCCGGTGCGCAGATGGAGGAGTCGATCCAACAGCCGCGCTTCGACGCCGACGGCCGGCTCTACTGCCTGACAGATCGTGGCGGCTACTGGCAGCCGTGGGTCGAAACGTCCGATGGCTTGCACGCGCTACCGAGTGCCGAGGCCGATCACGCGCCCGCGCCGTGGCAGCTTGGCGGCTGCACTTGGCTGCCTGTCGGTGATCAATTCTTAGCCAGCTGGAGCGAGGATGGTTTCGGGCGCCTGGCCTTGGGAAATGAAGATTTCAGCGGTGACTACAGCCGCTTCCGCCACTTGGCGATGGATCAACAATTCATCTATTGCATCGCTGCATCGCCGACCAGCCCGTCGGCAGTGATCGCCATTGATCGTGTCTCGCATGCCGTGAAAATCCTCGCTGGCGGCGTGGCTCCATTGCCTGCCGAACGCATCAGCCGTCCGCAGACCTTGCGTTATCCGAGCGGCTCCGGCGAGGCGCACGGTTTCTTCTACCCGGCCATGAGCGGTGAAGCGAAACCGCCGCTGGTGGTGTTTATCCACGGCGGCCCGACCTCGGCGTGCTATCCGATCCTCGATCCGCGTATCCAGTACTGGACCCAGCGCGGCTTTGCTGTCGCCGACCTCAACTATCGCGGCAGCAGTGGCTATGGTCGCGAATATCGGCAAGCGCTGCATCTGCGCTGGGGCGAGGTGGATGTCGAGGATGCCTGCGCGGTGGTCAGCTATCTCGCCGATCAAGGCTTGATCGATGGCGGCCGCGCGTTCATTCGCGGTGGCAGTGCAGGTGGTTACACCACATTGTGCGCACTGGCGTTCAGGCAGGTTTTCCGCGCAGGCGCCAGCCTCTATGGCGTCAGCGATCCGGTCGCGCTGGCACGGGCCACGCACAAGTTCGAGGGCGATTATCTGGACTGGCTGATCGGCGATCCCGAGCGAGATGCCGAACGCTATGCCGCCCGCACGCCATTGCTGCACGCAGACAATATTCGCGTGCCGGTGATTTTCTTCCAGGGTGAACTGGACGCGGTGGTCGTGCCGCAACAGACCCGCGACATGGTCGCGGCGCTGGAGCACAACGGCATCCCGGTCGAAGCGCATTACTACCCTGACGAACGCCACGGCTTTCGTCGCGCGGCTAACCAGGCGCATGCGCTGGAGCGGGAGTGGACGTTTTATCGGCGAGTGATGGGGCTGGTTGACTGAAAACCGTGTCGTCCCATTCGCGAGCAGGCTCGCTCCCACAGAGGACTTGTGTACACCACAGATCCAGTGTGGGAGCGAGCCTGCTCGCGAAAGCTATCTAAGTTGCGCTAGCGTACTCAACGCTTGGCGATGATATACACCGCATGCACGATCCCTGGAATGTAGCCGCACAGCGTCAGAAGAATGTTCAGCCAGAACGCCCCGCCAAACCCGACCTGCAGAAACACGCCCAGTGGCGGCAACAGAATAGCGATGATGATACGAATGAAATCCATGGGGCAGCTCCTCAATGGGGGTTGGCTCACTTGAGCCATACAAGCTAATCGACCTGCGCCGTTCGTCAGGGTTCAGTGCAATAGCTGCGTCAGGCTCAAGCGAGAATTTTCAACCCATGTTTTTGTACGATGCTCAGTAGTTTGAGCGCCATACCGCTGGGATGTTTGTCACCCGATTCCCATTGCTTGACGGTGGATGCACTGGTGTTGAGATAGCGTGCAAACACCGGCTGGCTGACCTTGTTACGTTCGCGTAGCGCCTTGATCTCCTCAGCCGGGATCGCTAAGGGAACCGATGCCAGACAGGAGTCATCGAATTCTCGCATCGTCGCTTTGTTGATTGCTCCGACAGCAAGCAACGCCCCGGCTGATTCGTGTATCGATTCAAAGACTTCACTTTTGAATTTCTTACTCATGACATATCTCCACAAACTCCTTCATCGCCAACAAGTCGCTGATCTGCTCTTCGGTCAGTTGCGCATAGACCTTTGCCAATTTACGTAAATCCTTCAATTCTGTTGGCGTGATATTGCTTTGATCCTGCTTGGCGAAAAGCACTTGGTAGATCCAGTAATGTCCACCTTTTGCCAAAACAATCGAACGGTGGCGGTTCGCCTTCAAGCGCTTCTTCCACACGCCTCCGCCAAGATCGTCCGCCTGTCCCTGAAGCATCTGGTGAAACGCCTCCTGCAACTCTTCATCTGTGATCCACGCCCTGCTGGCCTGGAGGGCGAAGCGTTTGGTCTTGAACAACCTCAATGGCATAGGTATCCCTTCCAAAAACATACCACCCAGTGGTACAGATCGCAAAACGGCTTTTTCGGTGATACCGATCAGGCCGTGGCCGCATCCCTTGCTGGCATTCTCTAAAAGACCATCCGCGGTACGATCCCTCAAGCTCTAAATCCCGTCTGTAAAACCCGGCCACAAAAAAACGCCCCACGCCAAAAGAATCAGGCGTGGGGCGTGCGTTATACCGCGAGACGGTTCAGGTGATCGGTTGGGGCAGCTCGGCTCAGACGGCAATGCCTTTGCGGCAGTGCACTTGGGCGGTGCGCACCCGCGAGAAGGCGCGGCCCAGGCGCAGAAGCATTTCGTCGATGTTGGCTTTGCTGACAGTGAGGGCCGGGGTGAAGCGCAGGCAGTCAGGCTGCGCGGCGTTCAATATCAGGCCTTCGTGAAGTGCGGCATGGACGACGGCGTCGGCGCATTCGTCGGACAGCGTCAACCCGTAAAACAGGCCTTGGCCGCGCAACTCGCCGTGACCGTAGCGGTGCGCCAGTCGCGCCAGGCCTTCGCGCAGGTGCTGGCCGTTGTCGTTGACCTGCTGAAGGAAGCTTCGGTCATGGATGCTGTCGAGCACTACCAGACCGGCCGCCGTGATCAAGGCGTTGCCGTGATGGGTGCCGCTCAGCTCGCCGGTGGCGAAGCAGCAGGCCTTGCCTCGCGCCAGCAAGGCCGCCAGCGGCAAGCCGCCGCCAAGACCTTTGCCGAGCACGACGATATCGGCGCGAATGCCGTAGGACTGTTCGGCAAGCAAGCTGCCGCAGCGGCCCATACCCGTCTGCACTTCGTCGAGAATCAGCAGAATGCCCAGGTCACGACACAGTCGCTCGACCCCTTTGAGGTAATGCTCGGTCGCCGGAATGACCCCGGCATCGCTCTGGATCGGCTCCAGCATGATCGCCACGGTCTGCGCGTCCACCGCCGCATGCAGCGCCGGCAGGTCGTTGAATGGCACTCGATCAATCGTCGCCAGACTGCGGCCATGACAACCCTGCTCAGCCATGATGATCCGCGAGGCGCCGCCGCGATGCAGCTGCCCCCATTTGCGCGCCAGTTTGATCGCCGCCTCACAAGCCTCGCTGCCACTGTTGAGCAGGTAGGCCTGATCGCTGGACGTGCTGGCGCACAGACGTTCGGCGAGGCTGAGCATGCCGCGATTATGCAGATTGCAGCCTGGATTGATCAGCGCCTGGGCCTGATTGGCGATGGCTTTGACCAGCGCCGTGGGGCTGTGGCCAAGGCTGTTGGCGCCGCCGGCCTGGGAAAAGTCGAGGTAGGCGCGATCGTTGCTGTCCCATAGCCATGAACCCTGGCCGCGAACGAACACTTGTTGCGGCCGATCGACGCTGGGCATCAGGCGTTGGGCATTGAGATGGTCGGTCATAGCGGATGGCCCCGCCTCGAAGCAGAGGTCATCCAGACTCGGCGTCTGGCGCCGCAAACTGAACAGATTCATGCGGAGAAACCTCGCTGGAGGTTTTTTGAACTGCCTATGTAATCACGAACGAAGCAAATGGAATTCGTCACGCTTTCTGGCCCTGCAAGCCTTGTGAATGCGGTTAGACTAGGCGCGCAAACGGCTTCAGGCCATTTCGATTTTTCAGCCATTTCGATAAGCGCTACTTATGGATTTCAAACAACTGCGTTATTTCGTCGCGGTCTACGAAGAAGGCCATGTCGGCCGTGCGGCTGAGCGCTTGTCGATCTCGCAACCGGCGCTGTCGCAACAGATCCGTCAGCTGGAGCAGAATCTCGACGTCACCCTGTTCGAACGCAGCAGTAAACGCCTGCTGCCGACCCTCGCTGCGCATACGCTGTACAACCACGCGTTGCCGCTGCTCGATGGCTTGCAGCGGGCGCGCGAGGCGTTGGGTAATTTCAAGGGGCAGGCGTTGCGCACCCTGGCGATCGGTGTGCTGCAAACGGTGCACACCAGCCTTGTGCCGCAAATGCTCGAGCGTGTGCGCAAGGCGCAGCCGCATCTGGTGGTGCAGATCTATGAACTGACCGGGCTGGAAATTGAGCGGCGTCTGCTCAATGGTTCGCTGGACATCGGCATCAGCTATCTGCCGCCGCGCCAACCCGGTCTGCACGGGGTGTTGCTGTATGAAGACGAACTGACGCTGGTGATCCCGGCAGACCATCCATTGCGCGAGTTCAAGAAAGTCTCGATGCGCCAGGCCGCTGAGTTGCCCATGTTGCTGCTCGGCGAAGAATTCCAGATCCGGCAGATCTGGCAGGCACAACTGACCAGCCTCGGTCGACGCCCGCAGGTGCAGGCCGAGTTGAACAATATGTTGGGGATTCTCGACAGCCTGCCACACACCCGGCTGGCGACGGTGCTGCCGGGACGTTCGCAAAAGGAATACGACGATGGAGATTTGCTGTGGAAACCGCTGAGCGAACCGCGCGTGCCGTTGAAAGTCGGCCTGGTGTGCCGCGATGTACAACGCCAGCAGGCCTCGTTGGCATTGCTGCGGACATTGCTTGAAGAGGTGATCGATCGCGAAGTGAAGCCGCCCCTCGATCCGCTCGCCTGAAACTTTTCTTCAGGCAAAAGAAAACCCCGCCGAAGCGGGGCTTTGCAGACTGTTTCCCTGACATCCATTTCACTCCGCCACCCTGGCAGAATCCTACGTGTCCGTGTTGTTTACTTTGCGCTTCCTGCGCGACGTCCATGAAATGTAGATTAGCCGTGGATCCAATATACGGATATGGGAGAACAGCAGCACGTCACGTAAGCAAATGCTTACATGACGTCTACAGGATCAAAACTGTGCCGCATCCAGCAGGAACAGCGATTCGCTACCGGCTTTGACCGACGCGCTCAACGAGTGGATACGCGGCAGCAGGCGGGCGAAATAAAAGCGCGCGGTGCCCAGCTTGCTCGCGTAGAAATCCTCCTGCGCTTCCTTGCCCAGCGCGGCTTTGGCCATCAACGCCCACATGTAGGCGTAAGCGGTGTAGCCGAACGCTTGCAAATATTCGACCGAGGCCGCGCCGATTTCGTTCGGATTTTTTTTCGCCCTGTCCAGCAGCCACGCGGTCAGCTCGTCGAGGGTGTCGACGGCATCGTTCAACGGCTTGGTGAACTCGCCCAGATCGGCGCTGGCGGTTGCGGTGAAATGGCGGATCTCGTCAGCGAACAGCTGGTAGAACGTGCCGCCACTGCCAACGATCTTGCGCCCGACCAGGTCCAGCGCCTGAATACCGTTGGTGCCTTCGTAGATCTGGGTGATGCGCACGTCACGCACCAGTTGCTCCTGGCCCCACTCGCGGATGTAGCCGTGACCACCAAAAATCTGCTGGCCGTGGACGGTAGTTTCCAGACCCAGGTCGGTCAGGAAGGCTTTCGCTACCGGCGTCAGCAGCGCCACCAGATCTTCCGCGCGCTTGCGGGTAGTCGCGTCTTCGCTGAACTTGGCGGTGTCCAGTTGCATCGCCACATACGTGGAGAACGCACGGCCGCCTTCGTTCGAGGCTTTCATGGTCAGCAGCATGCGTCGCACGTCCGGGTGGACGATGATCGGGTCAGCGACTTTGTCCTTGTTCTGCGCACCGGTCGGCGAACGGCTCTGCAGACGGTCGCGCGCATATTCAACAGCGTTCTGATAAGAGCGCTCGCCCGTGGCCAGGCCCTGAATGCCAACGCCCAGGCGCTCGTAGTTCATCATGGTGAACATTGCGGCCAGGCCTTTGTTCGGCTCGCCGACCAGATAACCCACGGCTTCGTCGAAGTTCATCACGCAGGTCGCCGAGGCCTGAATGCCCATCTTGTGCTCGATCGAACCGCAGTTGGCCGGGTTACGCGCACCGAGGCTGCCGTCGGCATTGACCATGAACTTCGGCACCAGGAACAGCGAAATGCCTTTCGGACCGGCCGGGGCGTCCGGCAGCTTGGCCAGTACCAGATGAATGATGTTCTCGGTGAGGTCGTGCTCGCCACCGGTGATGAAGATCTTGGTGCCGCTGACCTTGTAGGAACCGTCGGCCTGAGGTTCGGCTTTGGTACGGATGATGCCCAGGTCGGTGCCGGCGTGCGGCTCGGTCAGGCACATGGAACCGGCCCAGATGCCGGCGTACATGTTCGGCAGGTACGCAGCTTTCAGTTCTTCGCTGGCATGCGCATTGATCGACAGGCAGGCGCCGGCGGTCAGCATCGGGTACAAACCGAACGCCAGGCTGGCGGAGTTGACCATTTCTTCGACCTGCGCCGATACGGCTTTGGGCATGCCCATGCCGCCGTAGGCCGGATCACCGCCGACGCCGACCCAGCCGCCTTCGGCATAAGTCTGATAAGCCTGTGGGAAACCGGCCGGGGTGGTGACGGCACCGTCCGCCCAATGGCAACCTTCCTCGTCAGCGGCACGGCTCAGTGGCGCGATGCTTTTGCTGGTGACCTTGCCGGCCTCTTCGAGAATCGCTTCAACGGTTTCGGCGTCGACGGTCTCGGCCAGCGCCGGCAGCTCGGCCCAGAGTTTGGCGACTTCGAACACTTCATTGAGGACGAAGCGCATATCGCGCAGCGGCGCTTTGTAGTCAGCCATGGCAAACCTCGCAAGATCTAAACAGGTGGTTCGTGGAATGATGTTTTCTGAGCCCGAGTGTACCTCAACAACTTTTGCGACACATAGGGTCAGCCGGTGACTGATTTGTTATTTTTAGTCACTAGAAAAAGATCGCCGCGATCTTTCGATCTGCCCTACAAAGCAAACGCCTGCGCCGGCAAATTCATCAAACAATCACTGCCCGCCTCGATCGCTGCCTGATGCGCAGCCGTACGCGGCAACAAACGCTTGAAGTAGAACTCGCACGTCGCCAGTTTGCCCTTGAGGAAATCAGCCTCACCCTCGCCCGCCTCCAACTGTGCCTGCGCAACCAACGCCATGCGCAGCCACAGGTAGCCCAGGATGATGTAGCCGCTGTACATCAGGTAATCCACCGATGCGGCGCCGACTTCGTCCGGGTTCTTCATGGCGGCCATGCCGACCTTCATGGTCAGGTCGCCCCACTGTTGATTGAGCCCGTCAAGTTGCGCGACGAAGCCGCCCAATTGCGCGTGGTCGGCGTTCGCTGCGCAGAACTTGTGGACGATCTTGGTAAAGCCGCGCAGCAGCTTGCCCTGACTGCCCAGCACCTTGCGCCCGAGCAGGTCCAGCGCCTGAATGCCATTGGTGCCTTCGTAGATCGGCGCAATCCGGCAATCGCGCACCAGTTGCTCCATGCCCCACTCACGAATGAAACCGTGGCCGCCGAACACTTGCATGCCGTGGTTGGTCACTTCCAGCCCAGTGTCGGTCATGAACGCCTTGCAGATCGGCGTGAGGAACGCCAACAGGTCTTCGGCTTCCTGACGCGCCTCGGCGTCGCTGCTCAGGTGCGCGACGTCGAGCATCTGCGCGGTGAAATAGGTCAGCGCGCGGTTGCCTTCGTTGAAGGCTTTCATGGTCAGCAACATGCGCCGCACATCGGGGTGAACGATGATCGGATCGGCAGGTTTTTCCGGGGCCTTGGCGCCGGTCAGCGCGCGCATCTGCAGACGGTCGTTGGCGTACTTGATCGCACCCTGAAAACTCGCCTCGCCCAGACACAGCCCCTGCATGCCGGTGCCGAGCCGCGCGTGGTTCATCATGGTGAACATGCAGTTGAGGCCTTTGTTCGGCTCGCCGATCAGGTAACCGGTGGCGGCATCGAAATTCAGCACACAGGTGGCTGAAGCCTTGATGCCCATCTTGTGCTCGATCGAGCCACAGGAAACGCCGTTGCGCGCACCCGCTTCGCCTGCTGCATCGGGCAGGAACTTGGGCACGATAAACAGGGAAATGCCCTTGGTTCCGGCCGGTGCGTCCGGCAGCTTGGCCAGGACCAGATGGATGATGTTGTCGCTCAGGTCATGCTCGCCGGCGGAAATGAAAATCTTGCTGCCAGTGATCGCGTAGCTGCCGTCGGCTCGGGGCACCGCGCGAGTCTTGATGATGCCCAGATCAGTGCCGCAGTGGGCTTCGGTCAGGCACATGGTGCCCGTCCACTGGCCGGCGGTGAGTTTGCTCAGGTAGGTGTCTTTCTGCTCGGCGGTACCGTGGGCGTGGATCGCCGACATCGCGCCGTGGGTCAGGCCGGGGTACATGCCCCAGGACGTGTTGCTGGAGCCGACCATCTCGCTGATCACCAGCCCCAGCGAACTCGGCAACCCTTGGCCACCGTAAGCCGGATCGGCCGCCAATCCATGCCAGCCGCCCTCGACATATTGTGCGAAGGCCTGCTTGAAGCCTGTAGGCGTTGTCACCACGCCGTTGTCGAAATGGCAGCCCTCTTCATCGCCGCTGCGATTGAGCGGGGCCAGCACGTTCTCGCAGAACTTCGCGCCTTCTTCGAGGATCGCGCTGATCATGTCCGGGCTGGCGTCATGCGCGCCGAGAGCGGCGTAGTTGGTATGGAAGTCGAAGACGTGATCGATCAGAAAGCGCATGTCGCGCAGGGGAGCTTTGTACTCGGGCATGGTGGCTTCTCCGTCAGCAGATTCCTCAAACCTACTGCTGGCCATCACGCGCGACAATCACTGTACAGGCGCTGAATGCGCCGTCATCACTCAACCCGCAGCAGTGTCCATGCGCACCGCGCCACGGCGGTTCTGCCCGAATGCCATGACGCAGTTACGCCCGGCGCCCTTGGCGCTGTACAACGCCTGATCGGCGGACTTGAGCACTTCTTCAGGGGTGCGCTGCTCGACACGTTCGGCGACGCCGATACTTACCGTCACCGACACCGCCGAAGCCCCGGAACCGCTGCGGCGCTGGCGACCTTGCTGATCATCCTGCGGGCGGTTTTCCTGGTTGCGTAACTGAATGCTGTAGGAGGCGATCGACTCACGGATCACTTCCAGGTGCGGCATGCACTCCTCAAGGGTTTTGCCTGCAAACACCAAGGCGAATTCCTCACCGCCGTAGCGATACGCCCTACCGCCACCGCTGATTTTCGACAGTTTACTGGCGACCAGGCGCAGCACCTGGTCACCGACATCATGGCCATGGGTGTCGTTGAATTTCTTGAAGTGATCGACGTCGCTCATCGCCAGCACGTAGTTGCGCCCCAGACGCTGCATGCGCTCGTTGAGCGCACGTCGTCCCGGCAGACCGGTGAGCTCGTCGCGGAAGGCCATTTGATAGGCCTCATGCGCAACCGCTGCGGCGATCATCAGCATCACCTGGCTGCACATGATGTTCAGGGTGAACGGCAGAATGAAGGTCTTCGGCAGCATCCAGAACACCCCGAGCAAGCCGACCAGTTGCGCCGCGTGCAGCGGGCGCGGGTTGCGCCAGTATTGCCAGGCCAGGAGCAGGAAGGCCGAGATGAACACCGGATAGGACAACTGGATCAGACTCATCCACGCGCCGTGCAGCGCCGGCCAGCGGATCTCCGACAACCACAGCAGCAGCGCCTGTGGGTAACTTTGCTCCAGGCCCAGCGCCACGCTGCCAAACGCTAGCAGCACAGCGAACCGGGCAACCATGTCCTGAAAAAGATGGGTACGTTCCTGCCATGCGGCGAATAATCCGAACAACAGCGGCAGCAGCAGGCAGACCAGATGAAACACCACCGCAGCGTCCTCGCGAACCTTGCCGTTGTCGCGGTAGAAATCGGTCTGGGTGTCCAGCAGAAAGTAGGCGATGTACACCGTGAGCATCAGAAACAGTTCGCGCTGACGTCGATACACCGCGCAATAAGCGCCACCGAGGAGCAGAACCAATGTCGGCAGGACGTTGAACAGCGATGTGAAGAATACGCTGAGGTCTTTGACGTACGCAGCCGCCAACCCCGCAAGCAACAACAGCAGTGATGGCAGGAAATGGCTGAAACGTACAGCGGAAGAACGCGGCAAGGGTAAGCTCCGACCCGTCATAGCAAAGAGATGGCATTGTGCCTGCAAAGTGCGGCCAAGCCCACACAATGTGATCCAGATCACACACGGTCTCTATAACGGCCGGAAGCTCGACTATCTGAGCGATCCGCAAACAAAAAAACCGCTGCCCCCTAACGGGAGCAGCGGTTTTCGTCAGACTGCGTTAAGGCTTAGTAGCCCAGCGCGAAGTCTTCTTCTTTCATGTCCATCAGGTTGCCAGCACCCGACAGCATAGTGGCCACGTGAGTACGGGTACGCGGCAGGATGCGCTGGAAGTAGAAGCGCGCGGTTTGCAGCTTGGCGGTGTAGAACGCCTCGTCGCTGGTGCCGGCAGCCAGTTTTTCCGCAGCCAGACGTGCCATGTCAGCCCAGAAGTAGGCCAGGCAGGCATAACCGGAGTACATCAGGTAATCCACGGAGGCCGCGCCGACTTCTTCGCGATCTTTCATGGCAGCCATACCAACCTTCATGGTCAGCTCGCCCCATTCCTTGTTCAGTGCAGCCAGCGGCGCGACGAATTCCTGGACGGCTTCGTTGCCTTCGTTGGTCTGGCAGAACTTGTGGACGATCTTGGTGAAGCCTTTCAGAGCCTCGCCTTGAGTCATCAGCACTTTGCGGCCGAGCAGGTCGAGGGCCTGGATGCCGGTGGTGCCTTCGTACAGCATCGAAATGCGGCTGTCGCGAACGTTCTGCTCCATGCCCCACTCGGCGATGAAGCCGTGGCCGCCGTAGATCTGCACGCCGTGGTTGGCGGCTTCGAAACCGACTTCGGTCATGAACGCTTTGGCGATCGGGGTCATGAACGCCAGCAGCGCGTCGGCCTTCTTCTTCTCTTCTTCATCGACGCCGTATTTGACGATGTCGACCTGCTTGGCGGTGAAGTAGACCATCGCGCGGTTGCCTTCGGCGAACGCCTTCATGGTCAACAGCATGCGGCGCACGTCCGGGTGGACGATGATCGGGTCAGCGGCTTTGTCCGGTGCTTTCGGGCCAGTCAGCGAGCGCATTTGCAGGCGATCACGAGCGTATTTCAGACCGCCCTGGAAGCCGATTTCGGCGTGAGCCAGACCTTGCAGTGCGGTACCGAGGCGAGCGGTGTTCATAAAGGTGAACATGCAGTTCAGACCTTTGTTCGCCGGGCCGATCAGGTAACCGGTGGCGCCGTCGAAGTTCATCACGCAAGTGGCGTTGCCGTGGATGCCCATCTTGTGTTCCAGCGAACCGCAGCTCACTGCGTTGCGCGCGCCAATGGTGCCATCGGCGTTTGGCAGGAACTTTGGAACGATGAACAGCGAGATGCCTTTGGTGCCAGCCGGTGCATCGGGCAGACGCGCCAGTACGATGTGGACGATGTTGTCGGCCATGTCGTGCTCGCCGGCCGAGATGAAGATCTTGGTGCCGGAGACTTTGTAGGAACCGTCGGCCTGAGGCTCGGCCTTGGTACGCAGCATGCCCAGGTCGGTGCCGCAGTGCGGTTCGGTCAGGCACATGGTGCCGGTCCATTCGCCGGAGACCAGTTTGGTCAGATAGGCTTCCTGCTGCTCAGGGGTGCCGTGCTCGGAGATGGTGTTCATCGCACCGTGCGACAGGCCTGGGTACATGCCCCACGACCAGTTGGCTTCGCCGACCATTTCGCTTACCGCCAGGCCAAGCGACTCAGGCAGACCCTGACCGCCGTGCTCAACGTCGTGGGCCAGGCTTGGCCAGCCGCCTTCGACGAATTGCTTGTACGCCTCTTTGAAGCCAGTCGGGGTTTTCACGCCGGACTCGCTCCAGGTGCAGCCTTCGATGTCGCCCACGCGGTTCAGCGGCGCCAGTACCTGCTCACAAAACTTGGCGCCTTCCTCGAGGATGGCGTCAACCATGTCCGGCGTGGCGTCTGCGCACGCTGGCAGGCTCTGATAGTGCGCTTCGTAGCCGAGCAGTTCGTCACGAACGAAGCGAATATCACGCAAGGGGGCCTTGTAGTCAGGCATAGCGATAAACCTCTGCTGATGTAACCGGGAATGAACGACCGTGTTGAGTTGTTGTGACGGTCAAACAGTTGTTTGAAACATACGTTTACGCCGAAATCTTGTCAAGCATCGATCTTTTGCCGTTCGTCATCACGCTCTCCAAATGCCGGAAACGAAAAATCGCCGCGACTTCACGTAAGCCACGGGCGTTGTAAAAAGATTAGTTGAGCAAGAAGGACTTAAACGAAAAACGCCGCGACAGGGCGCGGCGTTTCGGGGTCTACAACAAATTCATTCAGGCAAAGGTATCGATGATCGTCCCGAGCACTTCGTCGGATGCCTTGGCCACCTTCACACCCAACTCTGCCTGGATCTTGCCCTGCGACAGCTCGACGATATTGCTCGCCAGATCCGATTCTTGTGCGCGATCCACACCGCGCAGGCGATTTACCTGCACTTCGGACGACTGGCTGGTCACCGAACGTTCGATAGTGTTGTTGGCGATCTGGCTGGCGGCCTGATCGACGCGGTTCTGCCCGGACTGAATCGAGCTCAGCCCCGCATAAAAAGCTGTGTTGCCGGAGATTTCCATAGTCGCTCTCGTCCTTGCAAAGGATCAATGGTCGCCATTGAAGCAGACGCGCCAGCAAAACGCCCGTCAAAAACACTAATGGCACAGTGCCTGTTCATAGGCAAAAGCTTAGTCGAGCAAATCCAGTTGCAAATGCTCGGCCACCGCTTCGGCGCTCAACGCCTTGAGTTTCGGCACGCGACCCAGGCACGGCGCGGGGATGCGCTCGGCCAGGGTCGCAAGGTTTTCCTCCAGCCGCGAAGTTTTCGGATCGATGATATTCGCCACCCACCCCGCCAATTGCAGGCCATCGCGGGCAATCGCCTCGGCGGTCAGCAACGCATGACTGATGCACCCCAGCCTCACGCCCACCACCAGAATCACCGGCAGCTGCAGCGCAATCGCCAGGTCCGAGAGATTGTCCTGATCGGCCAACGGCACCCGCCAGCCGCCTGCGCCTTCGATCAGGGTGAAATCGGCGTTCATCGCCAGAATCCCGCGCATCGGCGCCAGCAGTGATTGCACCGTCAGCGCCACACCTGCTTCGCGCGCCGCCAGATGGGGAGCGATCGCTGGCTCGAACGCCACCGGGTTGACCTGTTGATAAGTCAGCGGTAACAAACATTCGGCCAGCAGCGCCAGGGCGTCGGAATTGCGCAAGCCCTTGGACGTGACGTCGCAACCCGATGCCACCGGTTTGCCCGCCGCCGTGCTCAAGCCTGCCGACCGCGCCGCATGGAGCAATCCGGCAGCAACGGTGGTCTTGCCGACATCGGTGTCGGTACCGGTGATGAAATAGGCTGCGCTCATAGAGGTTTCTCCAACACGGCGTATACCACCTGATACGTTGCCGGCAGCCCCGACGCCTGACGGAACCGCTCATACGCGTCGATCAGCCCGAGAATCCGCGCCCGTCCGGTCAAACCGCCCGGCCGGCCCGGATTCAGATTGTGTGCGCCCAATGCCTTCAGCTCATGGGTCAGGCTGCGCACATCCGGGTAATGCAACACGTGCGGCTGATTCTGCAGCGCAAAAATGCGCATGCCACTGCCGGCACATAACTGTTCATAGCGGGCGAACTCGCGGAAGCGATTGACGTGCACCAGCCCGTCGACCTGCTGCCAACTCTCACGCAACTCGAACAACGTTCCTGTACATAGACTAGCAAAGGCAAAAATCCCGCCCGGTTTAAGCACGCGCAAGGCTTCGCTGAGCACCGCCTCGAAGTCGGCGCACCACTGCACCGCGAGACTGGAGAAAATCAGATCGACGCTCGCATCCTGCAACGGCAGCCGTTCGGCATCGCCAGCAATGAAATGCTCAGCGCCACCCAACGGCCGTGCGTGATTGAGCATGCCCTCGGCAATGTCCAGCGCGACACCGCTGCCCTGGGTGAAACGCGAGGCCAGCGCCCGGGTGAAATAGCCGGTGCCGCAACCGAGATCAAGCCACCGCGACGGCATGAAACTCCCAGGCAAACGCTCAAGCAGCTGCGTGCCGACGTCACGCTGAAACTCGGCGACGCTGTCGTAACTGGCCGCAGCACGGGAAAAAGACGCCGCCACCTGGCGCTTGTCGGGCAAGCCCCCAGGCAGCACAAGGGACAGATCAGTCATCAGCGCACTCATGTAGAAACGCCTGGATCGCGCCCGCGACTCCGTGCGGGTCTTCCAGCAGAAAAGCATGGCTGGCCTGTTCGATCAGACCAATTTCGATATCCGGCAACAGCGCGAACAATGCGCCGGCCGCTTCCGCCGGGACCAGAGCGTCCTGACCGCCGAACAGATGCAACTGCGGGCCGCGAAACCCCTGCAACGCCTGGCGCGTATCCAGTTGCGCAAGCAGCTCCAGACCCGCCATCAGCGCAGTCGGCGCGGCTGCCGGCGCACCACCGAGCAGCAACCGCGACAAGCCACGCGGGTCTGGCGAACCTTGCGCACATAGCAGAGCGAAGCGCTTGAGCGTGGTACGCGGATCGGCCTGGCAACCGGCAAGAAACGCATCGAACGTCTCGCCGGGCATCGCGCTCGGCCACTGTTCATGAGCAACAAACGCAGGGTTGCTTGCCAGCGTGAGCAACCCGCAGCACGCCTCACCGCGTCGTGCCGCCAACTCAGAGGCGAGCATGCCGCCCAGCGACCAGCCACCGAGCCAGACTTCCTGTGGAATGTGCGCATCGAGTTCGTCGAGCCAGTCTTCAAGGTCAGCGGAGTCCAGCTCCGGCAGCGGTTCGATCTCGACATGCAGATGTTCGTCGAGGCCACGCAATGCTGCGGCCAGCGGTTCCAGCGGCGACACGCCGAGGCCCCAGCCGGGCAGCAGGATCAGACGATTACGCATGGCCTGGCTCCAATGACAATCGGGCGAAACAATCTGCCAATCCTTCCAGCAACTGTTGCACTTGAGCTTCGCTGTGGGCGGCGGTCAGCGTGACGCGCAGTCGCGCGCTGCCGGCCGGCACGGTCGGTGGACGGATCGCGGTCACCATCAAGCCGCGCTCGCGCAGCATTTGCGACAACCGCACGGCGCGCCCGGCATCGCCGATCATGATCGGCTGGATCGGCGTAAAGCTGTCCATCAGCTTCAGCCCGATCTGCTCGGCGCCGTGGCGGAACTGGCGAATCAGCGTCTGCAAGTGTTCACGGCGCCAGTGTTCGCTGCGCAGCAGCTCGAGGCTTTTCAGCGTCGCGCAGGCCAGCGCCGGTGGTTGGCTGGTGGTGTAGATATACGGGCGGGCGAACTGGATCAGGCTTTCGATCAAGTCTTCGCTGCCGGCGACAAAGGCCCCGGCGGTGCCGAAGGCTTTACCGAGAGTGCCGACCAGCACCGGCACATCGTCCTGGCTCAAGCCGAAATGCTCGACGATGCCGCCACCGTTGGCGCCCAACGGACCGAAGCCGTGGGCATCGTCGACCATCAGCCACGCGCCTTTGGCCTTGGCCGCGCGGGCCAGTGCCGGCAGGTTGGCGATGTCACCGTCCATGCTGAACACACCGTCGGTGACCACCAGCGTGTTGCCGGTGGCTTTCTCCAAGCGTTTGCCCAGGCTCTCGGCGTCGTTGTGCAGATAGCGGTTGAAACGCGCGCCGGACAACAGGCCCGCGTCCAGCAACGAGGCGTGATTGAGCCGGTCTTCGAGCACCGTATCGCCCTGCCCGACCAGCGCGGTGACCGCGCCGAGGTTGGCCATGTAGCCGGTGGTGAACAGCAGCGCCCGTGGGCGTCCGGTCAGATCGGCGAGTGCTTCTTCCAGCGCGTGATGCGGGCTGCTGTGGCCGATCACCAGATGCGACGCGCCACCGCCGACACCCCAGCGCTCGGCACCGGCGCGCCAGGCTTCGATCACCTGCGGATGATTGGCCAGGCCCAGATAGTCGTTGTTGCAGAAAGCGAGCAGCGGTTGGCCGTCGACCACGACTTGCGGGCCTTGCGGCGAGTCGAGCAGCGGACGCTGCCGGTAGAGGTGGTCGGCACGGCGGGCAGCAAGGCGTGCGGCGAGATCGAATGACATGCAGGCCTCGATTTTCAAATGACACAGATCCCCTGTGGGAGCGAGCCTGCTCGCGAATGGGCGTCACCTCCAACAGGGATGTTGGCGACCAAACCGCTTTCGCGAGCAGGCCCGCTCCCACAGGGGTTTTGCATTCCTTCAGAGCAATCCGCGCGGTTTTTTACACCGCAGCGTTATAGAACTGCTCGCTACTCTTCTGCTCCACCAGTGCCTGCTCGATCGCAGCTTGATGAACCTCATCGGAATGCTCTTCGCGAGCTTCCGGCTGGATACCGAGGCGCGCGAACAATTGCATGTCCTTGTCCGCCTGCGGGTTGGCGGTGGTGAGCAATTTGTCGCCGTAGAAAATCGAGTTGGCGCCGGCGAAAAATGCCAGGGCCTGCATCTGCTCGTTCATCGCTTCGCGACCGGCGGACAGACGTACGTGAGATTGCGGCATGAGGATGCGCGCCACGGCGAGCATGCGGATGAAGTCGAACGGGTCGATGTCTTCGGCGTTTTCCAGCGGCGTGCCGGCGACTTTTACCAGCATGTTGATTGGCACCGACTCCGGGTGCTCCGGCAGGTTGGCCAGCTGGATCAGCAGATTGGCGCGATCGTCCAGCGATTCGCCCATGCCGAGAATGCCGCCGGAGCAGATTTTCATCCCCGACTCACGCACGTAAGCCAGCGTCTGCAGACGTTCGCTGTAAGTGCGGGTGGTGATGATGCTGCCGTAGAACTCCGGCGAGGTGTCGAGGTTGTGGTTGTAGTAATCGAGACCGGCCTTGGCCAGCGCCTCGGTCTGCTCCTGATCGAGACGTCCGAGGGTCATGCAGGTTTCCAGGCCCAAGGCTTTCACCCCTTCAACCATCTTCAACACATACGGCATGTCTTTGGCCGACGGATGTTTCCACGCCGCGCCCATGCAGAATCGCGTCGAACCAATGGCTTTGGCGCGGGCCGCTTCTTCGAGGACCTTCTGCACTTCCATCAGTTTTTCTTTTTCCAGACCGGTGTTGTAGTGCCCGGACTGCGGGCAGTACTTGCAGTCTTCCGGGCAGGCGCCGGTCTTGATCGACAGCAGTGTCGAGACCTGCACGCGGTTGGCGTTGAAATGTGCGCGGTGCACCGTTTGCGCCTGGAACAGCAAGTCGTTGAATGGCTGTACGAAGAGTGCTTTGACTTCGGCCAGAGACCAATCGTGACGCAGGGTGGCGGTGGTGCTCGCGCTCATGGGCAATTCCTTGGTTATGCTTGGCTGGCGCCGGGGAAAATGGAATATCCACAGGCGCTACACGGATGTTCGGCATATTTAAGGAAGAGCGATGCGCTGTCAACCGCAATACCAGGGACAGGTTTACATCTGTTTAAAAAACGTACAGACCTGTTTGCTGTGCGATGAGCCCGTAGAAGCACAAATGCCAATGTGCGAGGCCTGCGAAACCGAATTGCCCTGGCTCGGCAGTCATTGTCAGAGCTGCGCTTTGCCGCTGGCGGCGGATGGCCTGACTTGCGGCGAGTGCCTGCTAGAGCCTCCGGCCTTCGAACAGGTTGCCGTGCCCTGGGTTTATGGCTTCCCCGTGGACAGTCTGATTACACGCTTTAAACACAACGCAAAATGGCCGTTTGGTCACCTGCTCGCCGACGTTCTCGGCCAATACCTGCAGCATCGCTTCGCCGAGGACCTGCCGCGCCCCGATGTGCTGCTACCGGTACCACTGGCGAATAAACGCCTGCGTCGGCGAGGATTCAATCAGGCGGCGATGCTCGCGCGCTGGTTGAGTGTGTCGCTGGATTTGCCGTGTGAAGAACAGGTGCTGCGGCGAGTCATCGACACCGACGCCCAACAGGATCTCGACGCCAAGGCGCGCAAACGCAATTTGCGCAATGCCTTTGCGCTGGCGCCTGATGCAGAGGTAAGCGGCCGCCATTTCGCGCTGGTGGATGATGTTCTGACCACGGGCGCGACCGCTCAGACACTGGCGCGGTTGTTGATGAATGCAGGTGCGGCGCGGGTTGATGTGTATTGCCTGGCCCGGACGCCGAAGCCCGGTACCTGAAGCGAATACAGTTCTCATGTGCGAGCGAGCCTGCTGGCGAATGGGCGCCACATTCAACAAAGCTGTTGTTGGTCCAACCGCTTTCGCGAGCAGGCTCGCTCCCACAGGGGCTCGGCGTCAGGCTTGACTCGCGCGTTGCAAGTGGCCAACGTCCCTCTCATCGCCCGAGCCAGAAGCGTTCTGCCATGTCCCTGCCCACCCTGCTCTCCCAGCACATCGTCCGCCGCCCGCAGCGCATTGCCCTGCTGCAACACATCGCCGAACAGGGCTCGATCACCCGTGCGGCGAAAAGCGCGGGGCTCAGTTACAAGGCGGCATGGGATGCGATTGATGAATTGAACAATCTGGCGCAGAAGCCCTTGGTCGAGCGCGTGGTGGGCGGCAAGGGTGGTGGCGGGGCCAGACTGTCCAGCGAGGGCGAGCGGGTGCTGCGCCTGTATCAGAAATTGCAGGCGTTGCAGGCGCAGGTGCTGGAAGCGGCGGAAGACGCCAGTGATCTCGACCTGCTTGGGCGGCTGATGCTCAGGACCAGCGCGCGCAATCAGTTGCATGGCACGGTCGCGGCCATTCAGGCGCAGGGGCGCAACGATCTGATCCGCCTCGAACTGGCAGAAGGCATTGCTCTGGAGGCACAGATCACCCACGACAGCACCGTGCATCTGGAATTGCAGATCGGTACCGAAGTCATGGCGCTGATCAAGGCTGGCTGGCTTGATTTGCTCGGTGCCGATCAGCCGGCCACGCCCGGACACAATGTCCTGCGCGGCACCATCGAAGCCATCCTCGATGCTGAGGACGGTCCCAGCGAGGTGCGCATTTCCCTGCCCAACGGCCAGACACTTTGTGCCTTGGCCGAACCGCTGCACTTGCGCAACCAGCAACTCGCCGTGGGGTCTGCGGTGCAGGTGCAATGTGCGCCGTCCAACGTGCTGATCGGCACGCCGCTCTGATTTGTCCTTGCCACAAAAGCGTCATCGACCCGCATTAAGGTGTTGCCCATAACCAAGCAGGGAGCCTGATGTGAGCCTATTAGAAGAAAACCAATCCACTGATCTGGAAAAAATGGTCGGCCTCAGCCGTCGCGGTTTCATCAGCGCCGGTGCCTTGTGCGGCGCGGCGATGTTCCTCGGCGGCAACCTGCTGAGCCGCAGCGTCATGGCCGCCAGCGTCAGCGCCGGCAACAGCCGCCTGCTCGGTTTCGAGAGCATTCCTGCGGCGACCACCGACGCCATCAGCCTGCCCAAGGGCTACAAGTCTTCGGTGCTGATCAGTTGGGGCCAGCCGTTGCACAAGAACGGCCCGGCCTTCGATCCGAGCGGTAACGGCACCGCTGCCGCACAGGAAGTGCAGTTCGGCGACAACAATGACGGCATGAGCCTGTTCGCCTTCCCGGACGACAAGAACCGCGCGCTGATGGCGATCAACAACGAATACACCAACTATCGCTACCTGTATCCGCATGGCGGCATGCCGCAGTCGGCTGAAGACGTGCGCAAGGCATTGGCCTGCGAAGGCGTGTCGGTGATCGAAGTGCAGCGCAAGAACGGCCAGTGGCAATTCGTCCAGGGCTCGCGCTACAACCGTCGGATTCACGGTAACTCGCCGCTGCGCATCAGCGGTCCGGCCCGCGGCCACGACTTGATGAAAACCGCTGCCGACAAGCACGGTAAGAAAGTCCTCGGCACCTTCCAGAACTGCGCCAACGGCAAGACACCCTGGGGCACCTACCTGACCTGCGAAGAAAACTTCACCGACTGCTTCGGCAGCAGCAACGCCCAGCAGCAGTTCGATGCCGCGCAAAAGCGCTACGGCGTTGTCGCCAGCAGCAAAGACATCAACTGGCACCCGCACGACCCGCGCTTCGACATGGCCAAGAACCCCAACGAGCTCAACCGTCACGGCTGGGTGGTCGAGATCGACCCATTCGATCCGCAATCGACTCCGGTCAAACGCACCGCGCTGGGCCGCTTCAAACATGAAAACGCCGCACTGGCCGAGACCGACGATGGTCGCGCTGTGGTGTACATGGGCGATGACGAGCGTGGCGAGTTCATTTACAAATTCGTCAGCCGTGATCGCATCAACCATCGCAATCAGAAGGCTAACCGCGACATCCTCGATCACGGCACGTTGTATGTGGCCAAATTCGATGCCGGCGACGGCAACCCTGATCACCCGAAAGGCCAGGGCCAGTGGATCGAGCTGACCCACGGCAAGAACGGCATCGACGCCAGCAGCGGGTTTGCCGATCAGGCAGAAGTGCTGATCCACGCGCGCCTTGCCGCCAGCGTGGTTGGCGCAACACGCATGGACCGCCCGGAGTGGATCGTCGTCAGTCCCAAGGACGGCCAGGTTTATTGCACCCTGACCAACAACGCCAAGCGCGGTGAAGACGGGCAACCGGTGGGCGGTCCAAACCCGCGCGAGAAGAACGTTTACGGGCAGATTCTGCGCTGGCGTACCGACCGCAACGATCACGCCTCGAAGACGTTTGCCTGGGATCTGTTTGTGGTCGCCGGCAACCCGGGCGTGCATGCCGGGACGCCGAAAGGTGGCTCATCCAACATCACCCCGCAGAACATGTTCAACAGCCCCGACGGTCTGGGTTTCGACAAGGCCGGACGCCTGTGGATTCTCACCGACGGCGACTCGAGCAACGCTGGCGACTTCGCCGGGATGGGCAACAACCAGATGCTCTGCGCCGATCCTGCGACCGGTGAAATTCGCCGTTTCATGGTCGGGCCGGTGGGTTGCGAAGTGACCGGGATCAGCTTCTCGCCGGATCAGAAAACCCTGTTTGTCGGGATTCAGCATCCCGGCGAGAACGGCGGTTCGACCTTCCCCGAGCATCTGCCCAATGGCAAGCCAAGGTCTTCGGTGATGGCGATTACTCGCGAGGATGGTGGGATCGTCGGCGCCTGATAAACCGCTCTCGCGAGCAGGCTCGCTCCCACAGGGAATAGCATTCCAAGGTGGGAGCGAGCCTGCTCGCGAAGAGGCCCGGGCAGACACCAACACCCTGCGCGCCGCCATCTGCGCTACCATGCCGAGCCGGACGCAGCAGCCTGCTGCGCGCAGGAGTCAGCATGGCCCACCCGTTTGAAACCCTCACCCCCGATCTCGTCCTGGATGCCGTTGAAAGCATCGGTTTCCTCAGCGATGCGCGCATTCTGGCGCTCAACAGCTACGAAAACCGTGTGTATCAGGTCGGCATTGAAGACTCCGAGCCGCTGATTGCCAAGTTCTATCGTCCGCAGCGCTGGACCAACGAAGCCATCCTCGAAGAGCACCAGTTCACTTTCGAACTGGCCGACATCGACATCCCGGTGGTGGCGCCGCTGATCCATAACGGCGAAACCCTGCATGAGCACGCCGGTTTTCGCTTCACGCTTTTCCCGCGTCGTGGTGGTCGGGCGCCAGAGCCGGGCAATCTTGATCAACTGTATCGCCTCGGCCAGTTGCTCGGGCGCATGCATGCGGTGGGCGGCACCAAGCCGTTCGAACACCGCGAAGCCCTCGCCGTGCAGAACTTCGGCCATGCCTCGCTGAACACCCTGCTCGAAGGCAATTTCATTCCCAAGAGTTTGCTGCCGGCGTACGAGTCGGTTGCCCGCGACCTGCTCAAACGCGTCGAAGACGTCTACGCAGCCACGCCTCACCAGAACATCCGCATGCACGGTGACTGCCACCCCGGCAACATGATGTGCCGCGACGAGATGTTCCACATCGTCGACCTCGACGACTGCCGCATGGGCCCGGCGGTGCAGGACATCTGGATGATGCTCGCCGGCGATCGCCAGGAATGTCTCGGGCAGTTGTCGGAATTGATGGACGGCTACAACGAATTCCATGATTTCGACCCGCGCGAGCTGGCGCTGATCGAACCGTTGCGCGCCTTGCGCCTGATGCACTACAGCGCCTGGCTGGCGCGGCGCTGGGACGACCCGGCGTTCCCGCACAGCTTTCCGTGGTTTGGCACGGAGCGGTATTGGGGCGACCAGGTGCTGGCATTGCGTGAGCAGTTGGCGGCACTGAATGAAGAACCGCTGAAACTCTTCTGATTCAAACCTGAAACCTGTGGGAGCGAGCCTGCTCGCGATAGCGGACGGACATTCAACTTTGATGTTGGCTGACCCGTCGCTATCGCGAGCAGGCTCACTCCTACATTTGTCCGGTGTTCACAAATTCACAACTCACTTGCAGACAAATCTCCTTACAATCCCTCCTTTGTCAGCTGCCTGAGCAAGGATTCTGCATGCAAGCCGCCAACCCGCGTCGCGGGTACATTCTGGGCCTGAGCGCCTACATCATCTGGGGCCTGTTCCCGATCTATTTCAAAGCCATTGCCGAAGTCCCGGCCGTCGAGATCATCATCCACCGGGTGCTGTGGTCGGCGCTGTTCGGTGCGTTGCTGCTGATGGTGTGGAAACACCCGGGCTGGCTGCGCGAGTTGCTCGACAATCCCAAGCGCCTGGCGATTCTGGCCCTGAGCGGCACGCTGATCGCGGCCAACTGGCTGACCTATGTCTGGTCGGTGAACAACGGCCGCATGCTCGAGGCGAGTCTGGGTTACTACATCAATCCGCTGGTCAACGTGCTGTTGGGCATGGTGATCCTTGGCGAGCGGCTGCGGCGCATGCAATGGGTTGCGGTCGGTCTCGCGGCCATCGGCGTAGCGCAGCAGGTGTGGCAGGTCGGCAGCTTGCCGTGGGTGTCGCTGGCGCTGGCGCTGACCTTCGGTTTCTACGGCCTGATCCGCAAGCAGGCGCCAGTCAAAGCGCTACCAGGGCTGGTAGTGGAAACCTGGATGCTGGTGCCGATTGCGATCGCGTGGTTGCTGTTCAATCAGACTGCGACGAGTGTGCAGCCGGCTTTCTGGACCACCTCCGAAGCCTGGTGGCTGGTGGCTGCCGGGCCGGTGACGCTGGTGCCGCTGGTGTGTTTCAACGCCGCCACCCGCCACTTGCCCTACACCACTATCGGCTTCCTGCAATACATCGCGCCGACGCTGGTGTTGCTGCAAGCCGTGCTGCTGTTTGGCGAGCATTTGTCGTCCAGCACGCTGGTTGCGTTCATGTTTATCTGGGCCGGTCTGGCGGTCTACAGCGTCGATGCGTGGATAAGTCTGCGCCGGCGCACCTGATCAAAAAACGCACAAACCTCCACAGGCCACGGTTACCGTGGCCTGCATCGTTCCTTCCCAAGCTTATCCACAGCGTGATCCCCGCCGTTTGTGCGCAAGTCACTGAATGTTGGCGGTTTTTTGATCAACCTGCGCAAAGCCACGGCCGGCGTGGCTTGGCGGTCTGTCTCTACAGGTTATCCACAGGCAGGTGCACGTTAAACCTGAATAACCCTGTCTGCGCTTAAACCTCTGTGCGTAACACCAATTCGACCATCAGATCATCGGCCAGGGTTTCCAGGCGCGCCTGCAGCACATCCAGTGACAACGTCAGTGGCACCGCCAGAATCGCCTCGGCGTGAAACAGCGGCTCGCTGCTCATCGGCGCCGGGCGCACCTCGGTTACCAGCCGCTCCAGGTTTACGCCCTGCTCGCTCAATAGCCGAGTGATATCGCGGACGATACCCGGTCGGTCATTCCCGACCAGTTCCATAGCGATCGGTTTCCACGTGCAGGACTGCTCCACTCCGCTTTCGGCAATCAGTACCCGAATGCCATTGGCCGACAGCGCTTGCAGGGCATCGACCAGTTCGTCGTAAGCCTCCGCCGGCACGCCCACGCGCAGAATCCCGGCGAACTGCCCGGCCATGCGTGACATGCGGCTTTCCAGCCAGTTGCCGCCGTGCTCGGCGATGCATTGGGCGATGCGCTCGACCTGCCCGGGCTTGTCCGGGGCGAAAACGGTGAGTACGAGATGGTCCATGGCGCAGCCCTCTTGTCATGACTTTTGTTATCGAAGGGCAAGTATAGGCAAGCGGATTGATTCAGCCTGACCCAGTGTTGGCAGATGATGACCTGTGGCGAGGGGATTTATCCCCGTCCGGCTGCGCAGCAGTCGTGAGTCCTGCCAATTGGGTCTGCCAGCCGGACCGCAGGGGGCGGCTTCGCCACCCAACGGGGATAAATCCCCTCGCCACAAATCGTTACACCCAAATTGCTCCTTAGCAGGCCCACAGTAATTATGTGTACAACTTTCGATATTTAGCTGGAACAATCCAATGCTTTTTTGAGAACATCCGGTTCCGCGACGTGACCGCAATGCGTCATGAGGTCGCAGAACGACGTAATTAGTCTGATTTTCACAAGCGCAACTCATCATGTAGTATGCCGCAGCGCGCACTACATAACGCTGGATCGATGTCTGCCCAAGGCCCTTCGCAACCCTGAAAGCCCCGTCAGCAAGGCCTCCAAGCCGTTGATTGGTCCTAGCCCAGCCGCCAGTAATGGCATGTACTGGTCCGCAGGTTTGTGGTTTAAATGGCCGGAAGCTTCATTGTTAAATTGACGAGCTGAAAAGCGAAATAGCTGAGCAGAGTGAGGCAAGCAATGACTGAACACGTTCAAGTCGGTGGCCTGCAGGTCGCCAAAGTCCTGTTCGACTTCGTGAACAACGAAGCCATTCCCGGTACCGGCCTCACCGCCGAACAATTCTGGGAAGGTGCCGACAAGGTCATTCACGACCTGGCGCCGAAGAACAAAGCCCTACTCGCCAAACGCGATGACTTCCAGGCGCGCATCGATGCCTGGCATCAGCAGCATGCCGGCCAGGCGCACAACGCCGTGGCCTACAAAGCTTTCCTGCAAGAGATCGGTTATCTGCTGCCAGAAGCAGCTGATTTCCAGGCGACGACGCAAAACGTCGACGATGAAATCGCCCGCACCGCCGGCCCGCAACTGGTCGTGCCAGTAATGAATGCGCGCTTTGCGCTCAACGCCTCGAACGCCCGCTGGGGCTCGCTGTACGACGCCCTCTACGGCACCGACGCGATCAGCGAAGACGGCGGCGCGGAAAAAGGCAAAGGCTACAACAAGGTGCGTGGCGACAAAGTCATCGCTTTCGCCCGTGCTTTCCTCGACGAAGCCGCACCACTGGCCGCCGGCTCCCACGTCGATTCGACCGGCTACAAAATCGCTGACGGCAAACTGGTCGTCACTCTGAAGGGCGGCAGCAACAGCGGCCTGCGCGATGACGCTCAGTTGATCGGTTTCCAGGGTGACGCCAATGCACCGATCGCCGTTCTGCTCAAGCACAACGGCCTGCACTTCGAAATCCAGATCGATGCCAGCACCCCGGTCGGCCAGACCGATGCCGCCGGGGTCAAAGACATCCTCATGGAAGCGGCGCTGACGACGATCATGGACTGCGAAGACTCCGTGGCCGCCGTCGATGCCGACGACAAAGTGGTGATCTACCGCAACTGGCTCGGCCTGATGAAGGGCGACCTGTCGGAAGAGGTCGCCAAGGGCGGCCAGACCTTCACCCGCACCATGAACCCGGATCGCACCTACACCGCGCCCAACGGCGGTGAAGTGACCCTGCACGGTCGTTCGCTGTTGTTCGTGCGCAACGTCGGCCACCTGATGACCATCGATGCGATCCTCGACAGCCAAGGCAACGAAGTACCGGAAGGTATCCTCGATGGTCTGGTGACCTGTCTGGCGGCAATGCACAACCTCAACGGCAACACCTCGCGGCGCAACACCCGCACCGGTTCGGTGTACATCGTCAAACCGAAGATGCACGGCCCGGAAGAAGCGGCGTTCACCAACGAGCTGTTCGGGCGTATCGAAGATGTTCTGCGCTTGCCGCGCAACACCCTGAAAGTCGGGATCATGGACGAGGAGCGCCGCACCACGGTCAACCTCAAGGCCTGCATCAAGGCGGCCAGCGAGCGTGTGGTGTTCATCAACACCGGTTTCCTCGACCGCACAGGCGACGAAATCCACACCTCCATGGAAGCCGGCCCAGTGGTGCGCAAGGCTGACATGAAGGCCGAGAAGTGGATCGGCGCCTACGAAAACTGGAACGTCGACATCGGTCTGAGCACTGGCCTGCAAGGTCGTGCGCAAATCGGTAAAGGCATGTGGGCGATGCCGGATCTGATGGCAGCGATGCTCGAACAGAAAATCGCCCACCCACTGGCCGGCGCCAACACTGCCTGGGTCCCTTCTCCAACCGCCGCTGCGCTGCACGCGCTGCACTACCACAAGGTTGACGTGTTTGCGCGTCAGGCTGAACTGGCCAAACGTGCGCGCGCCTCGGTGGACGACATCCTGACCATTCCATTGGCAGTGAACCCAAGCTGGACGCCAGAGCAGATCAAGAACGAACTGGACAACAATGCCCAGGGCATTCTCGGTTACGTGGTGCGCTGGATCGACCAGGGTGTCGGTTGCTCGAAAGTGCCGGACATCAACGACGTCGGCCTGATGGAAGACCGTGCGACGCTGCGGATCTCCAGCCAGCACATCGCCAACTGGCTGCGCCACGGTATCGTCAGCCAAGAGCAAGTGATGGAAAGCCTCAAGCGCATGGCGCCGGTGGTTGACCGCCAGAACGCCAACGACCCACTGTATCGCCCGCTGGCACCGGACTTCGACAGCAACATCGCCTTCCAGGCGGCGGTCGAACTGGTCATCGAAGGCACCAAGCAACCGAACGGCTACACCGAGCCGGTGCTGCACCGTCGTCGTCGCGAGTTCAAGGCCAAGAATGGTCTGTGACTTGAGTTGATGGTTGGAATGAAAAAGGCCCTGATCGAGAGATCAGGGCCTTTTTGTTTTTGAGGTGGATTGATCGTTCCCACGCTCTGCGTGGGAACGATCATCTGCTGGGCGGCGAAATATGTCTTAAGGTTCTATGCCCAATTCGTGTTTCACCAACTCAAGCAACTTCCCCGTATCAATCGGCTTGAGCAGAAAATCCACCACGCTCAAGTGCATCGCTTCGATCGCATCTTTCACGTCGGCATCGCCGGAGACGATGATGATCGGCATCGCTGCCCGTACCGATTCACGCACCTGGCGAATCAGCTCCAGGCCATCGACATTGCCCATGCGCAGGTCGGTAATCACCAGACCGATCGAAGGCTTTTCATCGAGCATTTTCAGCGCGGTTTCACCGCTGGCTGCGGTCATGCAGCGAATGCCGTCCAGCGCGAGAATCTCCGACAACAGCTCGCGGGCGTCCTTGTCGTCGTCGACGATCAGAACACGCTGCGGCGGCAGATCAGGTTCGAGCATCACTGCGCTGAGCGCTTCCCGCTCGGCGTCGCTCAAAATATCGTGGTCGGACATGGCGCTCTCTAAATGTTCAAACAATCCCTGGCAAGTCGTCAGACATCACCGGACAGCGCTTCAATGTGCACTTCGTCGGAATTTTTTCCAAGTGGCTAGCGCAAGCTTTTCCGAGCTTTTGCGTAGGTTATTTCCGAAAATCGGCCAATGGTGGCAAAACCTAGACTTACGTCCAATGGGCACCCTGCCCGCCGGGGTCGACCATGGTCGCAACGATCCGACAACAACAATTCGAAAAAGACTGCGGTAATGGTTATGAGCAAAGCGGACGCCTTCACCCAGGCAGGGAAAACCGCGGTGTTGCAGAACATTCAGGGCACCCTGCAATTCCTCCAGCGCTTCCCGCCCTTCAATCAGATGGAACATGCCCACCTCGCCTATCTGGTGGAGCAATGTCAGCTGCGTTTTTTTGCCCAGGGCGAGAGCATCATCAAACCGGCCGACGGCCCGGTGGAACACTTTCATATCGTCAAACAGGGTCGGGTGGTCGGCGAACGCCAGCACATCACCAAGCCCGGCACCGAGACCACCTTCGAAATCACCACCGGCGAATGCTTTCCGCTGGCGGCGCTGCTCGGTGAGCGCGCCACACGCACCGAACATCTGGCGGGCGAAGACACCTTCTGCCTGCAACTGAACAAACTGGCGTTCATCAAACTGTTCGCCCTTTCCAGCGCCTTCCGCGATTTCGCCTTGCGTGGGGTGAGCAGCCTGCTCGATCAGGTCAACCAGCAAGTCCAGCAAAAAGCCGTGGAGACCCTCGGCACCCAATACTCGCTGAACACTCGTCTCGGTGAACTCGCGATGCGCCATCCGGTGACTTGCAGCGCCGAGACGCCGCTGCGTGAAGCGGTGAAGCTGATGCACGAGCAACAGGTCGGCAGCATCGTCGCGGTGGATGAGCACAAGGCGCCGCTGGGGATTTTCACCCTGCGCGATTTGCGCCATGTGGTCGCCGAAGGTGTCGGCGATTTCAGCGACGCCATCGAACAGCACATGACTCGATCACCGTTTTATCTGTCGCCGGATCACAGTGCCTTCGATGCGGCGATCGCCATGACCGAGCGGCACATTGCTCACGTCTGCCTGGTCAAGGATCAACGCTTGTGTGGCGTGGTGTCCGAGCGTGACCTGTTCTCCCTGCAACGGGTCGATCTGGTGCACCTGGCCCGAACCATCCGCAGCGCGCAACGGGTCGAACAACTGGTGACCTTGCGCGGTGAGATCGGCCAACTGGTCGAGCGCATGCTCGCCCACGGCGCGTCGTCGACGCAGATCACTCACATCATCACCCTGCTCAACGATCATACGGTGTGTCGGGTCATTGAACTGACCCTCGCCGAAAAGGGCGACCCGGGTGTGCCGTTCAGTTGGCTGTGTTTCGGCAGCGAGGGTCGACGCGAGCAGACGCTGCACACCGACCAAGACAACGGCATCCTGTTCGATGCTCGCGATGCGGCGCACGCAGCAGAAATACGCGGCAAGCTGCTGCCGATTGCCCAGCAGATCAACCAGAGCCTGGCGCAGTGCGGTTTCACTCTGTGCAAGGGCAACATCATGGCCGGCAATCCCGAGCTGTGTCTGTCGCGGGCCGAATGGGCACGACGCTTCGCGGCGTTCATCCGCGAAGCCACGCCGGAGAACCTGCTGGGCTCGAGCATTTATTTCGACCTGCGCGTGGTCTGGGGCGATGAGCAAGGCTGCGAGCAATTGCGCCGGGGCATTCTCGATCAGGTCGCCGACAACCGTTTGTTCCAGCGCATGCTGGCCGAGAACGCGCTGCGCAATCGCCCTCCCGTTGGGCGCTTCCGTGAATTCGTGCTGGCCCGCAAGAACGGCGAGAAAGCCACGCTGGATCTGAAGATCCAGGGCCTGACGCCGTTCGTGGACGGCGCCCGTCTGCTGGCGCTGGCCAATGGCATTGACGCCAACAACACCCTCGAACGCTTTCGCCAACTGGTCGATAAAGAGGTCATCGAGCCGCTCGACGGCGCGGCGTATGAAGAGGCCTATCACTTCATTCAACAAACGCGGATGCAGCAGCATCAGTTGCAAACCCGGGAAAATCAGCCGTACTCCAACCGCGTGGATCCCGACAGCCTCAATCATCTCGACCGACGTATCCTGCGCGAATCCCTGCGCCAGGCGCAGCGCCTGCAAAGCAGCCTGACCTTGCGGTATCAGCTATGAGCCTGTTCTCCTGGCTACGCCCGGCCAGCCCCGTGGTGTCGGCGGACTTGCAGCAGCGGCTGGCAAAGCTGCCGGCGCTTGCCGAGCTGAGCGAATGCAGCCTGCGCGAGCAGCGCTGGGTGGTGCTGGACCTGGAAACCACCGGCCTGAATATGAGCAAGGATCGGGTCCTGTCGATCGGCGCGGTGGTGATCGAGGACGGCGCGATCGATTTCCGTCAGCAGTTCGAGCGCACGCTGCAATGCCGCGAATTGAAGCTCAGCCCCAGCGTGCTGATTCATGGCTTGGGGCCGAATGCGATTGCCGCAGGCAGCGACCCGGCGCAAGCGTTGCTGGAGTTGCTGGAGTTCATCGGCGACAGCCCGGTGCTGGCGTTTCATGCGCCGTTCGATCAGCACATGCTCGGGCGCGCAGTGAAGGAGCACTTGGGGCACAAGCTGCAACATGTGTTTCTGGATGTGGCGGATATCGCGCCGTTTCTGTGTCCGCAGGCGCAGATCCGCGAGGCGGGGCTGGATGAGTGGATCGAGTGGTTCCGGCTCGAAGTGTTCGAGCGGCATAACGCGAGTGCCGATGCGCTGGCCACGGCGGAGTTGGCATTGATTCTGTTCAGCCGGGCGCGGGCGCAGCAGATTTACAGTCCGTTGCAGTTGCAGCAGCGGTTGAGCCAGTGGAAGCGCAGGCAGCAGGCGCCGTCCTTTTAGAATCATTCAGATCAAAAGCCCCTCACCCCAGCCCTCTCCCGGAGGGAGAGGGAGCCGATCGTGGTGTCTGAAGCCTTATATCGACCTGAAAGACCGAGTCGATTGAGGAATCGCTGAAAATCGTTCAGGTCGGTGTACCTCCAGAATATCCCCCGATCAGTCCCCTCTCCCTCCGGGAGAGGGCTAGGGTGAGGGGCTGCCCTTGATTCATCACCTGACCAGTGGCCAATTGCTAACCATTCCCACCTCTGCCAGAATCGCGAACTATTCTCGTTAGTTAACACTTCCCAATCGGTGATGTCCGGTGTCGTCAGTGCCCAACCCCCACAGTGAGCTCGTCGGTGCGATGTATCGCGACCATCGCGGTTGGCTGCTGGCGTGGTTGCGGCGCAATGTGGCGTGTCCGCAGCGTGCCGAAGACCTGAGCCAGGACACGTTCGTGCGCCTGCTCAACCGCGACGAACTGCTGACGCCGCGCGAACCTCGGGCGTTTCTGGTGGCGATCGCCAAAGGCCTGTTGTTCGACTACTTCCGCCGCGCCGCGCTGGAACAGGCCTACCTCACCGAACTGATGCTGATGCCCGAAAACGAACAGCCGTCGGTGGAAGAACAGCAAATGATCCTCGACGACCTAAAGGCCATCGACCGTCTGCTCGGCAAGCTGTCGACCAAGGCTCGTGCGGCCTTCCTGTATAACCGCCTCGACGGCCTCAGCCACGGCGAAATCGCCGCCAGACTCGGCGTCTCGGTGCCGCGCGTGCGGCAGTATCTGGCCCAAGGCCTGCGCCAGTGTTACATCGCCCTTTACGGTGAGCCGACATGACCGCGGCCAGTTCGCGGCCCGTGCCGGCGCATGTGCTGGACGCGGCGATTGCCTGGCAATTGACCCTCGATTCGAGCACCGCACTGGAGCGCGAGGAATTCGCCAAGTGGCACGCGGCACATGAAGAACATGCCCGCGCCTGGCGCCAGTTGGGCATGCTCGATCAGCGCTTCAGCGTCGCCAAGGGCCCGGCCCGAAGTGCGTTGCTGCAATCGCGCGAAGGCATCCGTCGTCGCATGCGCAAACTCGGCAGTGGGCTGGCCAGTGTCGTGGTAATCATCGGGCTCGGGCTGTTTGTCAGTGAGCGCTACCTGCCGCTGGATTACTGGCTCGCCGATCAGCGCACCGCCACCGGTGAACAGCGCACCGTGCGCCTGTCCGACGGCACTCTGCTCAACCTCAATACCCACAGCGCGGTCGACGTACGCTTCGATGACGAACGCCGCTTGATCGTGTTGCAGGAAGGCGAAATTCTCGTCGAGACCGGGCATGGCGACGCGCGGCCGTTTATCGTCGAAACCCGCGAGGGCAGCATGCGTGCGCTGGGCACGCGGTTTCTGGTCAAGCGCGAGAACGATGGCACACGCCTGAGCGTGTTGCAGTCAGCGGTGGCGGCACATGCCCAGGCCAACCCGCAAGAACAGATTCTGCGCGAAGGCCAGCAGGTGTTGCTGCGCAGTGACGGGCTGGGCTCGATTGCCGCCCTCGCCCCCGGCGCCGATGCCTGGACGCGCGGCATGCTGGTGGTGGACAACGCACGGCTGGGCGATCTGGTGCACGAGTTGGGGCGCTATCGTCGCGGGCATCTGGGCGTGGCGCCGGAAGTGGCCGATCTGCGCATTACCGGCAGCTTTCCGTTGCATGACACCGACAAGGCACTGAGTGCATTGCTGCCGACTCTGCCAGTGCAGATCGAGCGGCATACGCCGTATTGGGTCACCGTGGCGAAGGCGGAGCCCTCCGCCCCTTGACATGATCGTTCCCACGCGGAGCGTGGGAACGATCAATGTGGGAGCGAGCCTGCTCGCGAAGGCGCCATCAGCCGCACAACCATTTCCTGCAAAAAAGAATTTCCACCCAGCCCTATCACTTTTCCAATCTCGTCCGGCACACAGGCAATTGAGAAATATTTCCATTCAGGAGCCGCCGTATGTCCCGTTCGCCAGACACCTTGTTGCGCCCCAGTCTGCTGGCTTTTGCCATCGCTTTCGGCACGCCGCTGATCAGCAGCCCGTTGCTCGCCGCTGAGCAAGCGTCCAGCGTGCGCGCCTACGACCTGCCGGCGGCGCCGCTGTCGACCACCCTGAACCAGATCGCCAGCCAGGGCGGCCTCGCCCTGTCGCTCAATCCTGCGCTGGCCGCCGGCAAGACCTCGGCGCCGGTCAACGGCCAGTACGACGCCGCCGGTGCCCTGCGCGCGGCTTTGCGCGGCACCGGTCTGCAGCTGGAACAGAGCAGCGCCGGCACTTACACCCTGGTGGCCGTGCCGGAAGGCACGCTGGCCCTGCCGGAAACTTCGGTCATCGGCGTGGAAAACTTCGAAAGCGCCTGGGGCCCGGTCGAAGGCTACACCGCGACCCGCACCGCCGCCGGCACCAAGACCGACACTGCGCTGGTCGAAGCACCGCGTTCGATTTCGGTGGCGACCCGCCAGCAAATGGACGACCGCAGCGTGCACAGCCTCGATGACGCCGTGCGCTACATGCCGGGCATCACCGCCAGCAGCTACGGCAGCGACACCCGTGCCGACTGGCTGCGCGTGCGCGGTTTCGAACCGACCCAGTTCCTCGATGGCCTGCCGCTGCCAAAAGGCGTGTACGCCAATCCGAAACAGGAAACCTGGAACCTCGACCGCCTCGCCCTGCTGCGTGGCCCGGCCTCGTCGGTGTACGGCCAGACCCCGCCGGGCGGTTTGCTCGACATGGTCAGCCGCCGTCCGAGCGCGGAGGCCAGCAGCGAAATCCAGCTGCAATACGGCAGCGACAATCACCGCCAGATTAACTTCGCCAGCACCGGCAAGATCGATGAGGCCGGGCAGTTTCTCTATGGCCTCAGCGGCGTGGTGCGCGACAGCGGCACCCAGGTCGATCACGTCGACAACAAGCGCTACAACATCGCGCCGAGCCTGACCTGGAACATCGATGACGACACCAAACTCACTCTGCTGAGCCAGTTCACCCGCGACGACACCGGCATCACCAGCCAGTTTCTGCCCATTCAGGGCACCAAAATCAAATCGCCGCTCGGTGATATTTCCCATCACAAGAATCTCGGCGATCCGGATTGGGAATACTACGACCGCACCTACTACGCGTTGGGTTATGCCTTCGAACATCGGTTGAACGATGTCTGGCAGTTCAAACAGAACCTGCGCTACACCAAGTCGGACCTGTCGTTCCAGTCGCTGACACCCGGTTCCTACCCGTTTACCACCGTGGATGCAGAGGGCAACGTCGGCCGCACCAGCACCAGCGTCGACGAAGACATCAGCCAGTTTGCCGTGGACAACAACTTCCAGGCCGACTTCGCCACCGGTGAGGTTCGCCACACCTTGCTGCTGGGTCTGGATCACCAGCGCAGCAACACCAACTACACCTCGATCTTTGGCGATGGCCTGCAAACCAACGTCATCAACCCGATCTTCGGCCAGCCGATCGTACGTCCAGCGCGCTCCACGGCGTTTTACGACTACAACCAGAAGACCTACCAGACCGGCCTCTATGTGCAGGACCAAATGGCCCTCGATCAGTGGCGCCTGACCCTCGGCGGCCGTGAAGACTGGGTGCACACCAGCACTGAATTCTTCAACAAGGGCGATGCGACCAACACCCAGCGTGACAAGAAATTCAGCGGCAACGCGGCGCTCAGCTACGTCTTCGATAACGGCTTCGTGCCGTACCTGTCCTACGCCGAATCCTTCCAGCCGACCACCGGCGCCGATGCCACCTCGACCGGCTCGCTCAAGCCAACCGAAGGCAAGCAGTGGGAACTGGGCATCAAATACCAGCCTCCGGGCAGCAAGACCCTGCTGACCGCCGCCGTGTATGACCTGACCCAGAAGAACGTCGCGGTGAACACCTTCGTCAACAACGTTTCGGTGACCAGCCAGACCGGCGAAGTGAAGGTCAAAGGCCTGGAGCTCGAAGCGGTGTCGGATGTGACCGACAACCTCAAAGTCATCGCCGCCTACACCCTGGCCAAGTCCGAAGTGCAGAAAGGCATCGACAAGGGCAATCGTCTGCAACTGATGCCCAACCAACAAGCCTCGCTGTGGACCGACTACACCTGGCACGCCGGCGTGCTCGACGGTTTCGGTATCGGTGCCGGCGTGCGCTACACCGGCAACACCTACGGCGACAAGGCCAACACCTGGCTGGGCAAGGCCGATGCCTATACCGTGTTCGACGCCAGCGTGCATTATGATCTCGGCCGTCTGGACAACAGTCTCAAAGGTGCATCGCTGGCGGTGAACGCGACCAACCTGTTCGACAAGGACTACATTTCCACCTGCGACAGCTTCTACTGCTACTACGGCGACCAGCGCAGTGTCGTCGCCAGCGCCACTTACAAGTGGTAAGCCAGTGAGCTGAAACAGGCCCTGTTCCCAGGCCGTCCGCACCGGGCGGCTTTGGTGTTTTTGAAGGTCATGCAATGAAAAGTAAAACCATCCGCCGCTGGTCGTTCATCCACACCTGGACCAGCCTGATCTGCACCGTGTTTCTGCTGATGCTGGCGCTGACCGGTCTGCCGCTGATTTTCAGCCACGAGATTGATCACGCGCTGGGCAACGCCCCGGAACTGCGCGAGATGCCGGCCGACACGCCGCAACTCGATCTGCAGCAACTGGTCGATGCCGCGCAGAAACATCGCCCGGGCGAAGTCATGCAGTACTTCGGTTATGACGACGAAGAGCCGAACGCGGCATTCGCGATCATGGCCAGGACGGCCGACACCGAGCCGAACTCTTCGCACACCTTCATGCTCGATGCGCGCACTGGCGAAGCGCTGGAAACCCCTTCGGCCAACGGTGGCTTGATGCTGTTCATCCTGCGCCTGCACGTCGACATGTTCGCCGGGCTGCCGGGCAAGCTGCTGCTGGCGTTCATGGGTCTGTTGTTTGTCGTGGCGATCGTGTCCGGCACGGTGCTGTACCTGCCGTTCATGCGCCGCTTGAAATTCGGCACCGTGCGCCAGGACAAATCGACAAGACTGCGCTGGCTCGACCTGCACAACCTGATCGGCGTCGTCACTTTGACCTGGTGCCTGGTGGTGGGCGTGACCGGGGTGATCAGCGCCTGCGCCGACCTGCTCATCGCCGCCTGGCGCAACGACGCGTTGACCACGCTGATCGCGCCGTATCGCGATGCGCCGCCGCTGACCCAACTGGCGCCGGCTACGCGGTTGCTCGACATCGCCGAAGAAGTCGCACCGGGGATGAAGCCGGATTTCATCGCCTTCCCCGGCACGCGCTTTTCCAGCGAGCACCATTACTCGGTATTCATGAAGGGCGGCACGCACCTGACTTCGCACCTGCTGACGCCGGTGCTGATCGACGCCACGTCCTTGCAGGTCACCGCCGTGGCGGAACGGCCGTGGTACATGGACGCCATGGGCATGTCGCAGCCGCTGCACTTTGGTGACTACGGCGGCATGCCGATGAAGATTCTCTGGGCAACCCTGGATGTGCTGACAATCATTGTGTTGGCCAGTGGCGTTTATCTTTGGGTAGTGCGGCGCAAGGCGGCCAAGCCTGTTCTGGAACCGGCGGAGGCCTCGGCATGAAGCCGCGTCAGTCGAGTTTCTGGAAGGTTTTCAGCACACCGATCGTGATCGCCCTGCTCAGTGCGGCGGGGCTGTTTGCGGCGTTGCTGGGGGATGGAATCTGGGATGCGTTGAGCTGGGTCGGGCTTGGCGTGCCGGCATTTCTGGCGATAAGAGGTTTTCTGCCGCGAAGCTGAGAATCCCTTGTGGGAGCGAGCCTGCTCGCGAAAGCGCCCTCACATTCAACATCAAAGTCGACTGTCACGACGCCTTCGCGAGCAGGCTCGCTCCCACATGGGTTCTGCGCCGGACGCGAGCAGGCTATGCTGCCCGATCATTGTCCTGATCGAGACCTTGCCATGTCCGCCCCCAGCATGACCCTGTACCACAACACCCTGTCGCCCTTCGTCCGCAAGGTCATGGTGCTGCTGCACGAAACCGGTCAGCAGGATCGTGTCGCGCTGCAGGACTGTGTGCTCAGCCCGGTCAGCCCGAACCCGGAGCTGATCGCCGACAACCCGTTGAGCAAAATCCCCGCCCTGCGCCTGGCCGATGGCAATGTCATCCATGACAGCCGCGTCATCCTCGAGTACCTCGACCAGCAGCACGTCGGCAATCCGCTGATCCCCCGTGAAGGTGCGGCGCGCTGGCGGCGCCTGACCCTGGCGTCGATGGCTGACGGGATCATGGATGCCTCGGTGATGGTGCGTTATGAAACCGTCCTGCGCCCGGTGGAAAAACACTGGGACGAATGGCTCGACGCCCAGCGCGACAAGATCCGCCGCGCCCTCGCTGTACTGGAAAACGAAGCGATTGCCGAGCTGACCAGCCATTTCGACGTCGCGGCGATCAGCGTGGCCTGCGCTTTGGGCTATCTGGATCTGCGCTTCCCGGACATGGACTGGCGTGCAGCCAATCCGCAACTGGCCAACTGGTATTTCGAGGTGAGTCAGCGACCGTCCATGGTGGCGACGATGCCCAAGCCTTAGATCTGGGCTGCCTGTTCCGGCCTCTTCGCGAGCAGGCTCGCTCCCACAGTTGACCACATTCCAATGTGGGAGCGAGCTTGCTCGCGAATGCACCAACTCGGTTTCGGAGGTAGTGACGCAATAAGCAGCGTCACCAAAACCTCCGCTTCCCGCTGTTCCTCGCGTAACCCAAGCCACCCGCTCATTGCATCGCCTCCACGTCAAACTCCAGCGGCCTGGCCGGCTTCAAACCAATCCCGTACCAGTCCAGTTTGCGCGTGAGCACCATGAACACGCCGAGCAGACCGAACAGCATCAGCGAGCCCATCAGCAGCGCGTAGTCCTCGGCACTGAGCAAGCCGTACAGCAAGCCATACAGCGCCGCCAGCCCGGCCGAGAAGCTCAAGCCATGCCGCGCGCTGCGCAGGACGTGGCTGACATAGAAGCCGATCAGCAACACGCAGCCACTCGCCGACAACAGATACGCCAGCGCAAAACCGATGTGTTCCGACAGCGACAACAGCAGCAGGTAAAAGAACGCCAGCGCAACACCGACCAGGGCATATTGCACCGGGTGCACCGCTAGGCTCTTGAGCACTTCGAAGAGGAAGAAACCGGCGAAGGTCAGGACGATGAACAGCAGCGCGTATTTGATCGCCCGGTCGCTCTTCAGGTACTGATCCACCGGGTCGATGAAGCTGACGCCGAAGCTGCGGCCGTTGAGTGCATCACAGTCGCCAGCGACGCAGCGCTCCATCGCCTCTTGCAGGTTGGTGGAGAAAAACGAGGTTTGCCAGTCGGCGCTGAAACCCTGATCGTTGATCTCGCGCTTGGCCGGCAGGAAGTTGCCGACGAAGCTGGGGTGCGGCCAATTGGCGGCGAGGCTGACGCTGCTGGTCTTGCCCACCGGCACCACCCGCAGCGAGCCGGTGCCTTGCAGGCGCAGGTCGAAACCGAAGGTCAGTTGCGTGGCTTTGCTGGCGTCCAGTGCCGGTAGCGTCACGTGTACGCCCTCACCGATCCAGGCCACTTCGCTGCCGGGCACGAAGTCCAGTTGCTGGCCGCCGAGCTCGAGTTTCAGCGCGTTTTCGATGCCGCGAATATCGCTGATACCGACGGCAAGGAACGGCGCGTCGAATTGGTAATCGGCAAAATTCTCCTTGATGCCCAACTGCGCCGGCAGGGAAAAATGCCCATCGATGCGGTTGTCGGCGTGGAACAGTCGCGCCTCGTAAATGCCGCGTTTGCGCAGTTCGGTTTGTACTTGCCCGTCGAGCTCGAAACGCTCCGGCAGAAAGTACAGACGCCCGCGCGCTTCGCTGACTTCTTCGTAGCGCTTGTTGGTTTTCTCGTTGGTTTTCCAGGTGCGCACCACCTTGCGATACGGCACTACCATCACCGGCCCGGTCAGTTGCTGGCTGTAACTGGAGCTGCGCGCGATGTCTTCGAGCACACCGTCGCGCAGTTGCTGACGCTCATCGATGATGCCGTCGATCATCAGCAAGGGGATCAGCAACAGCAGGATCAGCAAGGCGATCGCGCCGAGTTTGATGGTCAGATTCTTGTTCATGGGACTCTCCCTGTTTGGATGGGGGGAGTCTGCTGATGCGGTGTGGTGGCAGTGTGGTGGGAATATGGAGATTGTGTGGAGAATGCACTCCCCTGTGGGAGCGAGCCTGCTCGCGAAGGCCGCGACTGGGTTTCAAGGCAAGCGCAATACCACTTCAACCCCGCGCTCGACATTGCCAATGCGCATCACCCCGCCATGCAACTTGACCACTTCTTCAACGAAGTTCAGCCCCAGTCCGGTGCTCTTGCGTCCGCTGTCCGGGCGCGGCAGCGAGTAGAAGCGCTCGGTCAGGCGCGGCAAGGCGTAATCGGGAATCGGCGTGGTCTGGTTGAACAGGCGGAACTCGATCTGCTCGCCAACCCGCTCGGCGCTCAAGCGCAACAGCCCCGACGTCGGGGTGAAATCGAGTGCGTTTTCCAGCAGATTACCCAACGCCTGGCGCAGCAGAAACGGCTCGCCAATCAACAGCAGATCCTCGCCGATTGCTTGCTCGACGCGCAGTTGTTTGCCCTCGATCCGCGCGGCCTGCGCCTTGAGCAGTTCTGCGACCAACGCCGCCAGCGGCACTGCCACCTGTTCTTCCAGCCCTTGGCGTTGCTCGACCTGAGCTAGGTTGAGCAGGCGCTCGATCAACTGCTGCATCCGCGCGCTTTCGCTGTCGATGTTGCTGACAAAGCGCAAACGCTGGACGGCCGGCATATCGCTTTGCAGCAACTCCGCCGCGCCCCGAATCGCCGCCAGCGGACTTTTCAATTCATGGGTCAGGGTGTGCACGTAGCGCTCGACGTAGGCCTTGCCTTCGAGCTGCGTGCGCATCTGCTCGACCGCTGTGGCCAGTTGCTCCAGTTCGCCGCCGCGATAGTGCGGCACTTCCACGCGCCGGCCTTCGCTGACCGCCTGGGCATAACCGGTCAAACGGTGCAGCGCGCGGCTCAGCCACCATGAGAGCAAGGCGCCGAAGAGCAGACCGAGGCCGATCAGTCCGGCGCCGTAAAACAGCAAGCGCCGCTCGGTGCGATCAACGTAGGGTTGCAGCGAACTGTTGGGCTTGGCCACGGTGACCACGCCGATGATCTTGCCGTTGTCGCGGATCGGTGCACCGACGTGCATCACTGAAGAGCTCGGATCATCAGGATCACTGCGGCTGGAGCGCGCGCCGTACTCGCCGCGCAGGGTCAGGTAAACATCGTTCCAGCGCGAATAATCCTGGCCGACCGCGACGCCGCTGGAGTCGAGCACGACGATGCCCTTGGCGTCGGTGACGTAGATGCGGTGGTTGACCTGGTTCTTCGGCAAGCCCCAGATGGTCGCTTGCGGCTGCCGCTCGCCATAGGCACGGAGCAGTTGCGGCCAGCGGTTCTCGCTGAGGGTGCCGGCCTTGAAATCGTCGCGCAGGATTTCAGCCATCAGGTTGGCGGTGTCCACCAGCGTCTCTTCGGTGGACTGGCGCACGCCGGGGCGGATTTCCTCCATCACCGTGTTGAGGACGAAATAACCGGTCAGGCCGACAAACAGCACGTACACCAGAAAAATCCGCAGCCCCAGCGACATCAGCTGTGCCCCGGGCTGTAGCTGTAACCGAGGCCGCGATGGGTCTGGATCGGCTCGGCCTCGGCGCGCACCAGGCGCAACTTGGCGCGCAGGCTTTTGATGTGGCTGTCGATGCTGCGCTCGTAGCCGGCGTCGGCCGCTACGCCCAGCGCATCGAGCAATTGCTCGCGGCTGAACACCCGCTCAGGTTGTTCGAGCAGGCATTGCAACAAGCGGAATTCATGGCGGGTCAGGCTCAGCGGCTGGCCGCGATAGCTGATCTGCACGCGTTCAGCATCGATGCGAAACAGCGTTGAGCCTGCTTCCAGGGTTGCACGCGGCGCCATGCGCTTGAGGATGGCTTTGACCCGCGCCGCCACTTCACGCGGGCTGAACGGCTTGACCACGTAATCGTCGGCACCGATCTCCAGACCCACCACGCGGTCGATCTCGGCGTCGCGGGCGCTGAGAAACAGCACCGGCACTTCCGTGAAGCGTCGCAACTGCTTGCAGGTTTCGAAGCCACTGATGTCCGGCAAACCGATATCGAGAATGATCAGGTCGGCCGGGGTTTGTCGCTGATGCTCCAGCGCCGCCGCGCCGAGGTTCAGCCACGTGGTTCTGAACCCCTCGCCCTGCAAGGCAAAAATCAATGTGTCGGCAATCGCCGCTTCGTCTTCGACAATCAGGATGTGCGGCATGGCGTCCGAGCCCGTGGCAGTTAGTGCGCGAACGGTGCCCCAAGCCCGGGGTTACGTCAATCAGACCACTTAGCAGTCAGGCTTGTCGGCGGTGTAGCGCCGCGCCGGATTGACCGCCGCGCCGAACTCGCGCAGGGCCTTGGCGCCGATCAGCAGCGGATAGTTGAAGTGGCTGCGGTCGGTCAGGTTGACCTCGACGGTGCGCTTGACGTTGCCCAGGCACAGCTCCAGATCGACCACCGGGCGCTTGGCGACATCGCTGCTGTCGCGCTCTTCATCGTCCTCGTCGGAACGGCTTTTGATCTTGCTGATCCGCGCGACCTTGTGCTCGAAAACCTTGTTGCTGGCGTCTTTGGTGGCGAGGCGGAAACGCACCCAGTCTTCGCCATCACGTGTGAAGGTCTCGATGTCCTTGGCCGACAGCGAGGCGGTCAGCGCGCCGGTGTCCATCTTGGCCTTGAGCACTTCGCCACCGATTTCCGGCAGCGCGATGTATTCGTAGCGACCGTACAGCGTCGGCTCGGCGGCCATGACCGGCAGCGCGACGAGAGCAAACAGAGCAAGGAGGGATTTCACGTAAGGGGCTTCCTTGGGAGGTTGGGCAACGGCATTTTAGACCGTCGCGCGGTTGATCGTTCCCACGCTCTGCGTGGGAATGCATCCAGTGACGCTCTGCGTCACAGGGGACGCGGAGCGTCCCGGGCGGCGTTACCACGCAGAGCGGGGGAACGATCAGGTTAACGGGACTGAAGTGAAACATTCGTCAGCACCGATTTGGCCTGTCGCGTGAAGCTGCTTATCATGGCTCGCCCCTGCCACTTCATAGAGTTGCTTATGCGCCGCCTGCTCACCGGCTGTTTCGTCACCCTGCTGCTGTTGCTCAACACCCTGATCCTGATCGGGCCGTTGATGGTGTTTGCCCTGCTCAAACTGGTCGCACCCGGGCGCTGGCGGGATTACGCGTCGGGGGCGGTGATGTGGATCGCCGAGACCTGGGCCGAAATCGACAAGCTGATCTTCCAGCTGTGCATCCCGACGCAGTGGGACATTCGCGGCGGCGACGATCTGCGCCGCGACACGTCCTATCTGGTGGTCAGCAACCATCAATCGTGGGTCGACATTCCGGCACTGATCCAGACCCTCAACCGGCGCACGCCGTTCTTCAAATTCTTTCTGAAGAAAGAGCTGATCTGGGTGCCGTTCCTCGGCTTGGCGTGGTGGGCGCTGGATTACCCGTTCATGAAGCGCTACACCAAAGCCTTTCTGGCAAAGAACCCCGAGCTGGCGGGCAAGGATCTGGAAATCACCAAAGCGGCGTGCGAGCTGTTCAAGCGCCAGCCGGTGACGGTGGTGAATTATCTGGAAGGCACGCGCTACACCCTGGCGAAAAGCACCCAGCAGGAATCACCGTTCAACCACTTGCTCAAACCCAAGGCCGGCGGCGTGGCGTTCGTGCTGGCGGCGATGGGTGAACAACTCGATGCGATGCTCGATGTGACGGTGGTGTATCCACAGGAAAAAATCCCGGGCTTCTGGGACCTGATCAGCGGCAACGTGCCGCGAGTGATCATCGACATCAGGACCCGCGAACTCGACCCGGCGCTGTGGCAAGGCGATTACGAGAAAGATCCGGCGTTTCGCCAGCGCGTCCAGAACTGGGTCAACCAGCTCTGGACCGAGAAGGATCAGCGCATCGTCGAGCTGCGCAACGAGCGCCGCTGAGTCAGGTGCCCGTGCCGACACCCCAAATGCTGCCCAGGCTGCTCAACAGCGAACCGCCGACGCCCTGCTGACCGAGGTATTGCAGCAGCACCGGGGCAAACTGGCCGATCATGCCGCTGTCCATGCCCAGCGCGCTGAACGCGTTGTTCAGGTCGTTGCTGTCTTTGACATTGCCCAGCGCATTTTCAAGCCCAGCGGACTTGCCGGACGAACCGAGCAACGCGCCCAGCGCCGCCAGATTGCCGCTGCCACCGGACAACTTGTCGATACCCGGCACTTCCTTGGCCAGTTGCGAATAGTCGGTGCTGCTCAACTGATTCTTCGCCAGCCCGAGCATCGCACTGGTACCGCCAACGGCCTGCTCCGGCGTGACGTCCAGCGCACTCAGAGCACTCAACAAACCAGCGGTCTCCGAGGTCGGCGCCGCAGCAGCCGCCTTGTCGCCACCCTGCATCCCCGCTACCGCACCGGCCACGTCGTTCAAACTGAAACCGGCAAACACCGGCCCGGCGGCCAGAGTCAGGAGCGATGCCAGGGCAAAACCGCGTGAAATCTTCATTCAGACATCCTCTTGGGAAAAAGCTGCCACCGGACAACGGCGACGAAACTGCCGGTTTGACCGGGTATTGGGCGGCATGTTCCTCGCGGCGCATCCCCTTCTCTACGCACTCACCAAAATGAATTGTTCAATCGTTGAATAGCCACTTCACTATTCGACTTCACACTGAAAACCCGACTATTTATTTCGATTGGAACTAACGAACTGTCAGATCTGACAGTTGGCAGTCATAACGATGCAAGTGAATATCTCCACTCCAATTACGTAACGGAGTACGAAAAGATGAAGTTGAAAATTGTCACTGGCACCCTGCTTGGTCTGACCATGATGAGTACTGCCTATGCTGCAACCTGCCCAACGATATCAGTGACTCATGCGCAAGGCGCCGAAGATGTCACCTTCACTTCTGCCCGACTTAAAGATAAAGATACTGCCAATTCAGTTGTCATCTGCCGATACGAAGGTGAGGCAGACCTTGGCGTCTCGGCTGGCTACAGAAACGACACTCCGGTTCAAGCCACCGGTAGCAATTGGAACGGTGATGAGTGTGCAACCAAGGATGGTGACGCCCGCAAATGCGCCTTTAAATAACTGGTCGAACACAGAACGAAAAAGGGCAGCCCGATCGGCTGCCCTTTTTACATGGGTAGAACTTACGCCGCGCTGAACAACTTATGCGGATCAATCACAAACTTCTTCGGCACGCCGGCATCGAACTCGCCGTAACCTTCCGGCGCCTGATCGAGGCTGATCACTTGCACGCCCACCACTTCAGCGATGTTGATGCGGTCCCACATGATCGCCTGCATCAACTGGCGGTTGTACTTCATCACTGGCGTCTGCCCAGTGTGGAAGCTGTGGGATTTGGCCCAGCCCAGGCCGAAGCGGATGCTCAGGCTGCCCATTTTCGCGGCAGCGTCGACGGCGCCCGGATCTTCGGTGACGTACAGGCCCGGGATACCGATCTTGCCGGCAACGCGCACCACGCCCATCAGTGAGTTGAGCACCGTGGCCGGGGCTTCGGCCTTGACGCCGTCGTGGCCGTGGCCGCGTGCTTCGAAACCGACGCAGTCCACCGCGCAATCGACTTCCGGCTCGCCCAGCAGTGCGGCGATCTGTTCGTGCAGCGGGGTGTCTTTGGACAGGTCGACGACCTCAAAACCCTGGGCCTTGGCGTGGGCCAGGCGGATGGTGTTGACGTCGCCGACGATCACCACCGCAGCACCGAGCAAGCGTGCGGAAGCGGCAGCGGCGAGGCCTACCGGACCGGCGCCAGCGATGTACACGGAGCTCCCCGGGCCAACACCTGCAGTAACAGCGCCGTGGTAACCGGTCGGGAGGATGTCGGAGAGGCAGGTCAGGTCGCGGATTTTCTCCATGGCCTTGTCGCGATCCGGCAGTTTCAGCAGGTTGAAGTCGGCGTACGGCACCAGCACGTATTCGGCCTGGCCACCGGTCCAGTCGCCCATGTCGACGTAACCGTATGCGCCGCCGGCACGGGCCGGGTTGACGGTCAGGCAGACGCCGGTGTGTTGCTCCTTGCAGGAACGGCAGCGCCCGCAAGCCACGTTGAACGGAACAGAGACCAGATCGCCGATCTTCAGGTTTTCGACGTCGGAGCCCTTTTCAATCACCTCACCGGTGATCTCGTGACCCAGCACCAGACCGGTCTGCGCCGTGGTCCGGCCGCGCACCATGTGCTGGTCGGAGCCGCAGATGTTGGTGGAGACCACTTTGAGAATGACCCCGTGCTCGATCTTGCGACCACGCGGGTCCTGCATTTTCGGATAGTCGATTTTCTGTACTTCGACCTTGCCAGCGCCGAGATACACCACACCACGATTGCCAGACATGCTTTCACCTCGCTGTTGTTTTTATGGAACTGCGTTGCCCCGGTTGGGCAGCGCGTTGAGTGCTCGGGTATTGCTTGTTGGTCTTGCGTTGTTTGTTTTGGCCCCTTCGCGAGCAGGCTCGCTCCCACATTGGAATGCATACCCCTGTGGGAGCGAGCCTGCTCGCGAAAGCGATCTAGAGAACGACGGTTCTGTTGGCGTTCAGGAACACCCGTCTTTCGATGTGATACCCGACCGCCCGCGCCAAGGTCAGGCCTTCGATATCCCGGCCCTTGGCAATCAGGTCCTCGGGATAATGACTGTGATCCACCGCCTCGACGCCCTGGGCGATGATCGGCCCTTCATCGAGATCGTTGTTGATGTAATGCGCCGTCGCGCCCACCAGTTTCACGCCCTTGTTGTAGGCCTGGTGATACGGCTTGGCGCCCTTGAAGCCCGGCAGCAGGGAGTGATGAATATTGATCGCCTTGCCGTCGAGCTTGCGGCACAGCTCCGGCGATAGCACCTGCATGTAGCGGGCGAGGATCACCAGTTCGGCACCGGCCTCTTCGATCACCTGCCAGACCTGACGCTCCTGCGCCGGTTTGTCGTTGGGGTCGAGAGGGAAATGGTAGTAGGGAATCTGGTGCCAGTCGGCCAACGGCTTGAGATCCGGATGGTTGGACACCACCGCCGCCACGTCCATCGACAACTGGCCGATGCGCTGGCGATAGAGCAAGTCGTTGAGGCAGTGATCGGCCTTGGACACCATGATCACCACTTTCGGCCGGTAGTTCGGCGCGGTCAGCTCGAAGAGCATGCCGAACGCTTCTCCGCGCTCGGCCAAACCTGCGCGGAAAGATTGTTCGTCGAAACCATCAGGCTGACGGAATTCCACGCGAATGAAGAAGCGCCCCGAGAGGCGGTCATCGAACGAGTGGTGCTCGGTGACATAACAGCCCTGCTCGAACAGAAAACGCGTGACCGCGTCCACCGTGCCGAGGACGCTGGGGCAGTCGGCGGTCAGAATCCATGTGTCTGGGGCGCGGCTCATATTTTTTCCTCTGATCGTTCCTACGCTCTGCGTGGGAATGCCGCCATGGACGCTCTGCGTCCGCTCTTGGGACGCGGAGCGTCCCGGGATGCATTCCCACGCGGAGCGTGGGAACGATCATCTATCTGCTCCCTTTCCCCTCTCCCCCTTGGGGGAGAGAGCTGGGGTGAGGGGGTAGCTTTTGATCTTTCAGGCCTGAACGCTGAGGCCGTACTCGGCCGAAGCATCCTGCAACCACAACCACCAGTAATCCGAGAAGCTGCGCCGGATCAGCAGTTCCCAGGTGTCTTCGGCGGTATGACGAATCATCAGCTGCGATTTGGCGAACACCGTGCCCACCGCTTTGCCGACCGGGAAGTTGTTCGGGTGCACGTCATAGCTGGTGGATTTCATCAGCACCTGGCGCACGTTCGGCCCGCTCAGTTCGAGGATCTGCTGGCCGCCGCTGACGTTGACGATGGCAATGTGCAGATCACCCAGCGCTTCGCGCAGTTTCTGCTCGGCGGCGAATTCTTCGCCGCTTGGCACGATCAGCAGCCACTCGTCCGGGCCCATCCATTGCAGGCTGGTTTCGCCTTTGACGATCACGCTCAGCGCGCCGGGCAATTCAATGCCCAACGCTTTGTGCACACCGGCCGCGAAGGCTGCATCGTGGCCATCGCCACGAATGGTCAGGTGGCCGAGGAGTTTTTTCTCACGCACGATCACGCCGGCGTTCTTGCGGCCCTTGCCGACCAGGCTGGCGAGGTCGGCATGGTGCAGCGACGACTCGGCACGGGCGCCGGTGGTCGGGCGTTGCTGGTAAACATTGGCTGTGGTCATAAAGCACCTTCTTGTATTGATCGTTCCCACGCTCTGCGTGGGCATGCCGCCGTGGACGCTCTGTGTCCGCTCTTGGGACGCGGAGCGTCCCGGGATGCATTCCCACGCGGAGCGTGGGAACGATCAGTGTCAGATGTTCTGCCGCTCACCCTTCGGATCGAAGAACACCGAAGACACGATTTCCGCCTCGATCACGCTGCCATCGGCCAGCGGTGCGAACACCCGCTCGCCCATGCGCTTGAGACCGCCCTTGACCACACCCATGGCAAACGAATAACCGAGAGAGTTGTGCGCGTAGCTGGAGGTCACGTGGCCGACCATGGTCATCGGGATCGCCTGCTTGGTGTTGAACACCAGCTGCGCACCTTCCGGCAGCCATTTGGTCGGATCGATCGGCTTGAGGCCCACCAGTTGTTTGCGCTGGTCTTTCACGCAATCTTCGCGGTTCATGCCGCGCTGGCCGATCCACGAGAACGGTTTGGTGCGACCGACACACCAGCCCATGTTCAGGTCATCCGGGGTCATCGAGCCGTCGGTGTCCTGGCCGACGATGATGAAGCCCTTCTCGGCCCGCAGCACGTGCATGGTTTCGGTGCCGTACGGCGTCAGGTTGTACTGCTTGCCGGCCTCGACGATTTTCTCCAGCACGCCCATCGCGTAGTCGGCCTGCACGTTGACTTCGTACGACAGCTCACCGGTGAACGAGATACGGAACACCCGCGCCGGCACATCGCCGACCAGACCTTCTTTCCAGGTCATGAACGGGAACGCTTCGTTGCTCAGATCGATGTCGGTCACGGCGCTGAGCAGCTTGCGGCTGTTCGGCCCGGAGAGGGTCATGGTCGCCCAGTGGTCGGTGACCGACGTGAAGTACACCTTCAGGTCCGGCCATTCGGTCTGGTGGTACAGCTCCAGCCACTGCAGTACGCGCGCGGCGCCGCCGGTGGTGGTGGTCATGACGAAATGGTTGTCGGCCAGACACGCGGTCACACCGTCGTCGAAGACCATGCCGTCTTCCTTGCACATCAGACCGTAGCGAGCCTTGCCCACGTCGAGCTTGGTCCAGGCGTTGGTGTACACGCGGTTGAGGAACTCGCGGGCATCCGGGCCTTGGATGTCGATCTTGCCGAGGGTCGAGGCATCGAGCAGGCCGACGCTGTCGCGCACGGCTTTGCATTCGCGCTTGACCGCCGCGTGCAGGTCTTCACCGTTTTTCGGGAAGTACCAGGGACGCTTCCACTGACCGACGTCTTCAAACTCGGCGCCGTTCTTCACGTGCCAGGCATGCAGCGCGGTGTAGCGCACCGGTTCGAAGATGTGCCCGCAGTGCCGACCGGCCACGGCGCCGAAGGTCACCGGCGTGTAGTTCGGACGGAACATGGTGGTGCCCATCTGCGGGATGGTCACGTTCAGCGAACGGGCGGCAATGGCCAGACCGTTGACGTTGCCGAGCTTGCCCTGATCGGTGCCGAAGCCCAGCGCGGTGTAGCGTTTGACGTGCTCGACCGACTCGAAACCTTCGCGGGTCGCCAGTTCGATGCCACCGGCGGTGACGTCGTTCTGGAAGTCGACGAATTGCTTCGGTGCACGCGCCGAGTTTTTCTCGTGCGGCACCTGGAACAACGCCAGGGTCGGCTCTTCGAGACGGCTCAGGGCTTTCGGCAACACGCCTTCGACGGTCTGGAAACCGGCTTCGGCAGCAGCGCGCACGCCACCTTCAAAACCGTCGGCCAGCGAATCGCCGAGCGCGTAGACGCCATTGATGCCACCGACGCACACGCGTTTCTGCGGTGCTTCGCCCGGTACGAAACCAAGAATGTCTTCACGCCAGACCGGTTTGCCACCGAGGTGCGAAGCCAGGTGAACCACCGGGCTGTAACCGCCGGAGCTGGCCACCAGATCGCAGTCGAGCCATTCGCCCGGACTGGTTACGGCGTGTGCTTTGACGTCAATCGCAGCGACGCGGGCAGCGGTCACTCGCTTGCTGCCACGCACCTCGATGACGGCGCTGCCGGTGAGGATGCGAATGCCTTTGGCGCGCGCTTCTTCGACCAATGCACCGCGCGGATTGCTGCGGGCGTCAGCGATGGCGACGACTTGCAGACTGGCATCGAGCCAATCGAGAGCGACACGATAGGCGTGATCGTTGTTGGTCGAAAGCACCAGTTTTTTGCCCGGCGCTACGCCATAACGACGCACGTAAGTCGACACCGCACCGGCGAGCATGTTGCCCGGCACATCGTTGTTGCCGTAGACCAGCGGACGCTCGTGGGCGCCGGTCGCCAGCACCACGCGCTTGGCGCGGACACGGTGGATGCGCTGACGCACCTGACCGATCGGCGCGCGGTCACCGAGGTGATCGGTGAGGCGTTCGTGAATGGTCAGGAAGTTGTGGTCGTGGTAGCCGTTGACCGTGGCGCGCGGCAACAGCAGCACGTCCGGAGTGTTCTTCAATTCAGCGATGACACTGGCGACCCATTCCATCGCCGGTTTGCCGTCGAGGCTTTCGCGGGAATCAAGCAGGCTGCCGCCGAACTCTTCCTGCTCATCGGCCAGAATCACGCGGGCACCGCTGCGCGCAGCCGCCAGGGCAGCGGCGAGACCGGCCGGGCCGGCACCGACGATCAGCACGTCGCAGTGCTGGTTCATGTAGTCGTAGGTGTCCGGATCGTTCTCGGTCGGCGAACGGCCGAGGCCGGCAGCCTTGCGGATGTACTTCTCGTAAGTCATCCAGAACGATTGCGGGTACATGAAGGTTTTGTAGTAGAAACCCGGCGGCATCAGCTTGCCGCCGACCTTGCCGAGAATCCCCATCATGTCGTTGTTGACGCTCGGCCAGCCATTGGTGCTGGTGGCGACCAGGCCCTGATACAACGCCTGTTGCGTGGCGCGCACGTTGGGAATCTGCGTGGCTTCGGTGGCACCGATCTGCAGCACCGCGTTCGGCTCTTCGGAACCGGCAGCGAAGATGCCGCGAGGGCGCGAATACTTGAAGCTGCGGCCGATGATGTCGACGCCGTTGGCGATCAGTGCGGCGGCCAGCGAGTCGCCTTCGTAGCCTTTGTAGGTCTGGCCGTTGAAGGTGAAGCTCAGCACTTTGTTGCGGTCGATCCGTCCACCGTTGGACAGGCGATTGGTCTGGCTCATACCTTCTCTCCCAGCGCCGTCGTGGCTGTTTTCGCAGTGCCAGCCTTGTCGGTGAATTGCGGCTTCTCGCCGATCTTGTAGCTCTCGAGAATCTCGTAGGTCACGGTATCGCGAGTGACGTTGAAGTACTGGCGGCAACCGGCAACGTGGTCCCACAACTCGTGGTGCAGACCGCGCGGGTTATCGCGAAAGAACATGTAGTCGCCCCACTCTTCATCGGTGCAGGCGTTCGGATCCAGCGGCCGCGGGATGTGCGCCTGACCGGATGCGTGGAATTCCTCTTCAGAGCGCAGTTCGCCGCAGTGAGGACAGAAGATATGCAACATGGGGATTTCTCCTGTTAGTGGGCAACCGCAGCAGCGCCGTGTTCATCGATCAACGCACCGTTGTGGAAACGGTCGATGGAGAAAGGTGCAGCCAATGGGTGCATTTCACCCTTGGCCAGACTCGCGGCAAACACGTTGCCCGAGCCGGGTGTGGCCTTGAAGCCACCGGTGCCCCAACCGCAGTTGAAGAACATGTTCGGTACCGGCGTCTTGGAAATGATCGGACAGGCATCCGGAGTGGTGTCGACGATGCCGCCCCATTGGCGGTTCATGCGTACCCGGGAGAGCACTGGGAACATCTCGACGATGGCCTGAATGGTGTGTTCGATCACCGGGTACGAACCACGCTGGCCGTAGCCGTTGTAGCCGTCGATACCGGCGCCGATCACCAGGTCGCCCTTGTCGGACTGGCTGATGTAACCGTGTACGGCGTTGGACATGATCACGCTGTCGATAATCGGTTTGATCGGCTCGGACACCAGCGCTTGCAGCGGGTGGGATTCGATCGGCAGGCGGAAACCGGCAAGCTTGGCCATGTGCCCGGAGTTACCGGCCGTCACCACGCCGACGCGCTTGGCGCCGATGAAACCCTTGTTGGTTTCAACGCCGATGCACACGCCGTTTTCCTTGCGGAAACCGATCACTTCGGTCTGCTGGATCAGGTCCACGCCCAAGGCATCGGCGGCACGGGCGAAGCCCCACGCCACGGCATCGTGACGGGCGACGCCGCCGCGACGCTGCACGGTGGCGCCCATGATCGGGTAGCGAGTGTTTTTCGAGCAGTCCAGGTACGGAATCTCGTCCGCAACCTGCTTGGCGTCGAGCAATTCGCCGTCGACGCCGTTGAGGCGGTTGGCACTGACCCGACGCTCGGAATCACGGATGTCCTGCAGGGTGTGGCACAGGTTGTAGACGCCACGCTGGGAGAACATCACGTTGTAGTTGAGATCCTGCGACAGGCCTTCCCACAATTTCATCGCGTGTTCGTAGAGGTGCGCCGACTCGTCCCACAGGTAGTTGGAGCGCACGATGGTGGTGTTGCGCGCGGTGTTACCGCCGCCCAGCCAGCCTTTCTCGACCACGGCGACATTGGTGATGCCGTGCTCCTTGGCCAGATAGTAGGCCGTCGCCAGGCCGTGCCCGCCGCCGCCGACGATGACCACGTCGTAGACTTTTTTCGGGGTGGGCGTGCGCCACATGCGCTGCCAGTTTTCGTGGTGGCTGAGCGAGTGTTTGAACAGGCCGAAGCCGGAATAGCGTTGCATAGTCATTACTCCAAAACCGACTCAGCGATAAACCGGGAAGTCTGCGCACAGGGCCGAGACCTGCTGGGCGACATTGGCCTCGACATCGGCGTCGCCAAGGTTGTCGAGGATGTCGCAGATCCAGCCGGCGAGGGTTTCGCACTGGCTGACCTTGAAGCCGCGCGTGGTCACCGCCGGGGTGCCGATGCGCAGGCCCGAGGTCACGAACGGCGACTGCGGGTCGTTCGGCACGGCATTCTTGTTCACCGTGATGTGCGCACGGCCCAGCGCGGCATCGGCGTCCTTGCCGGTCAGGCCCTGACGAATCAGGCTGACCAGGAACAGATGGTTGTCGGTGCCGCCGGAGACCACATCGTAGCCACGCTTGATGAACACGCTGGCCATCGCCTGGGCGTTGTCGATCACTTGTTGCTGATAAGCCTTGAAGCCAGGCTCCAGTGCTTCCTTGAAGCACACCGCTTTACCGGCGATGACGTGCATCAGCGGGCCGCCCTGGGCACCGGGGAACACGGCGGCGTTGAGCTTCTTCTCGATCTCTTCGTTGGACTTGGCCAGGATCAGCCCGCCACGCGGACCGCGCAGGGTCTTGTGCGTGGTGGTGGTGACCACATCGGCGTACGGCAGCGGGTTCGGGTACAGGCCGGCAGCGACCAGACCGGCGACGTGAGCCATGTCGACGAACAGCAGCGCACCGACCTTGTCGGCGATCTGACGGAAGCGCGGGAAGTCCAGAGTCTTCGAGTAAGCCGAGAAACCGGCAACGACCATTTTCGGTTTGCACTCGACGGCCAGACGCTCGACTTCGTCGTAGTCGATCAGCCCGGTGTCGGTGTTGATGCCGTACTGCACGGCGTTGTAGAGCTTGCCCGAGGACGACACTTTCGCGCCGTGGGTCAGGTGACCGCCGTGGGCCAGGCTCATGCCAAGGATAGTGTCGCCCGGCTGGATCAGCGCCAGATACACGGCGCTGTTGGCTGAAGAACCGGAGTGCGGCTGGACGTTGGCGTAATCGGCGCCGAACAGTTGCTTGGCGCGTTCGATGGCCAGCGCTTCGACTTTATCCACATGCTCGCAGCCGCCGTAGTAGCGCTTGCCCGGATAGCCCTCGGCGTATTTGTTGGTCAGGCCGCTGCCTTGCGCCTGCATGACGCGCTTGCTGGTGTAGTTCTCCGACGCGATCAGCTCGATGTGATCTTCCTGACGTTGCTCCTCGGCATTCATCGCCGCCAGCAGTGCATCGTCGTAACCCTGGATCTGGTCTTGCTTGCTGAACATCGCGTCTCTCCCAGCGGCATCTGTGCGCCATTCGTCTCGGTAAGGCACCGGCAATCGCAGCGGTGCCCTTTGATGCGATGGTATGACCGGCACAGACAGCTCAAATGCCTGCGGACGCCACGCAAAGGTGCGTTTACGACATGGCTGGAAATGACCTCTTCGAAACGCCGCAGATCCCCTGTGGGAGCGAGCCTGCTCGCGAAGAGGCCGGCACATCCGACATAGAAGTTGGCTGGCAGACCGCTTTCGTCGGAACGCCGCCCGGAGCCGGCTCGCTCCCACAGGGGTCAGGCGATGATTTGGCGGATGGCAAGCAGCAGGAGGAAATGCGCGGGATACAGCGCATACGCCCAGCGCCGCATCGGTGGAGGCCGGACATGTCGCCCATGTCGCAACAAGAACATTCCCAGCATCGGCGCAAACAGACATGTCGCCAGGCCGAGAATGGCCACGCTGTTGCCGAAGCGCGCCGATTCGAGCAACACCTGCCATTGGTTCGCCGCCAGACACACCAGCCCCGGCAACAGGCTGAAATACCAGGGTCGGCAAAACACCAGCAGCAGCGCCAACGGCAAAAATACGCCGAAGAAACCGAACATCAGTCGTTCTGAAAAAACCGCCGCAACCACCAGCGCGGCCAATGCGAGCAACCGTGGCATTGACGCTGAGTCCTGCCAGCCGCGCGCCACCAGCAAGCCCAGCGCCAGCGTCGGCATCACGTTGAACGTGTCAGGGTCGGGGATGTAAAAGCGATAAGGGATTTCGCTGATTGCACTGAACAGCAACAGCCAGCCCAGATAGCGCCATTCCATTTTGCGCGTACCGTCTCGTGCCAGATTCGCCGCCATCGCCAGGCAAAACCATGGAAACGCCAGGCGACCTGGCACATACAACCAATCGGCGGAGAAGCCGACATATCGCAGGTGATCGAGCAACATGCTCAGCAACGCCAGCCACTTGAGCAGATCCAGGGCGCCGTCGCGTTGGCTCAGGTGCATAATCGGCCCATAAACTGGTAATTTTCCCCACCCGACATCGCATGTGCTCCCCGGAAGATCTTCGGTAAAGTGCGCATCCTCATTGACCACGAGCCTTCACAAGAGTCTCGATTACGGAAGCCGGCCATGACCGACAAGAGCCAACAATTCGCCAGCGACAACTATTCCGGCATTTGCCCTGAAGCCTGGGCTGCCATGGAACAGGCCAACCACGGCCACCAGCGCGCTTACGGCGACGATGAATGGACCGCCCGCGCGGCCGATCATTTCCGCAAACTGTTCGAAACCGACTGCGAAGTGTTCTTCGCCTTCAACGGTACCGCCGCCAACTCGCTGGCCCTGTCGTCGCTGTGCCAGAGTTACCACAGCGTGATCTGCTCGGAAACCGCCCACGTCGAAACCGACGAATGCGGCGCTCCGGAATTCTTCTCCAACGGCTCGAAGCTGCTGATCGCCGGCACTGAAAACGGCAAGATCACCCCGCAATCGATCCGCGAAGTCGCACTCAAGCGTCAGGACATCCACTACCCGAAACCGCGCGTGGTGACCCTGACCCAGGCCACCGAAGTCGGCAGCGTCTACACCCCGGAAGAAGTCCGCGCCATCAGCGCAACCTGCAAAGAGCTGGGCCTGCACCTGCACATGGACGGCGCGCGGTTCTCCAACGCTTGCGCATTCCTCGGCTGCTCGCCCGCCGACCTGACCTGGAAAGCCGGCGTCGACGTGCTGTGCTTCGGCGGCACCAAGAACGGCATGGCGGTGGGTGAAGCGATCCTGTTCTTCAACCACAAACTGGCCGAAGACTTCGATTACCGCTGCAAGCAGGCCGGGCAACTGGCGTCGAAGATGCGCTTTTTGTCGGCACCGTGGGTCGGCATTCTGGAAAACGACGCCTGGCTCAAATACGCCCGCCACGCCAACCACTGCGCGCAACTGCTGGCAGAACTGGTCAGCGACATCCCCGGCGTCGAACTGATGTTCCCGGTGCAGGCCAACGGCGTGTTCCTGCAACTGTCCGAGCCGGCCATCGCTGCGTTGACTGCAAAGAACTGGCGCTTCTACACCTTCATCGGCAAGGGCGGCGCACGTTTCATGTGCTCCTGGGACACCGAAGAAGAGCGCGTGCGCGAACTGGCGCGCGATATTCGCGAGGTCATGTCGGCCTGATCCCGCCCATGATCATTCCCACGCTCCGCGTGGGAATGTCTCCCGAGACGCTCCGCGTTTCAGCTTCACCATTATCGACAAGGTCAAGACCGCTATGACGCAGAGCGTGGGAACGATCTTTATCTCCACATCTGCCCACCATGATCGTTCCC
>NZ_RCOA01000045.1:71258-74337 GCF_004307585.1 Pseudomonas sp. Sample_20
GGCGACAGGCTGAAAACCGCTATGACGCAGAGCGTCAGTGGCTGCATTCCCACGCTCTGCGTGGTAATGCATCTCGGGACGCTCCGCGTTCCATCTCCGTCGCACCGCAAGATTCAAGGATCGAATCCCATGGGCCGCAGCCGCTATACGATTACCGAAACCGACAAACCGCATTTCCTGACCTGCACCGTGATGGAGTGGTTGCCGCTGTTCATCCGCCCGTACATCGTTGAGCACCTGCTCAACTGCTGGCGATATCAACAGGCTCATCATGACCTGAAGCTATACGGCTACGTGATTTTGGAAAACCACCTGCACTTCGTCGCCCAAGCACCCGATCTGAGCAAATGCCTCAGCCAGTTCAAGTCCTTCACCGCGCGACAAATCATCAATGACTTGCAAACAAAAGGCGCCGACAAAGCCTTGCAGCGCCTGCGCTTCAGCAAACGCGCGCATAAGCAGGACCGGGTGTATCAACTGTGGCAAGAAGGTGCGCACGCGGAGATGGTCTACAGCGAATCAGTGATGCAACAGAAGCTTGAATATATCCACAACAACCCGGTGAAACGCGGGTATGTGGATTTACCGGAGCATTGGCGTTACTCGAGTGCCAGGGACTACGCAGGAACTGAGGGAATGATCGAGATTCAGCGCTGGTATTGAAAGGGGACGCGGAGCGTCCCGGGCGGCATTCCCACGCGGAGCGTGGGAACGATCATAGCCCCTTCGCCTCACTCAGAACTCAATCCGCACATCCCCCTTCGGCACGCTGCAGCACGACAGGATAAACCCTTCAGCCTCGTCATCCTCGGTAATCCCGCCGTTGTGCTCCATCTCCACTTCGCCGCCCAGTTTCATCACCTTGCATGTCCCGCAAATGCCCATGCCGCAGGCTTTCGGGATCATCAGGCCGAGTTTCGCGGCCGCTGCGTGGACGGTTTCGCCCGGGCCGACGCGAATGCTTTTGCCGGAGGCGGTGAATTCGACCTGGTGCAGATCCGCGGCGTCGATTTCCGGCGCATCGGCGGCTTGTTCGGCCTGTTCCACCGCGTCGGCGCGGGCCTCGGGTGGCGTGGCGCCGAAGGATTCTTCGTGATAGCGCGACATGTCGTAGCCGGCCGCTTCCAGCAGGCGTTTGACCGCGGTCATGTACGGCGTCGGGCCGCAGCAGAACACTTCGCGTTCGAGGAAGTCCGGAACCATAAGTTCGAGCATCTTGTGGTTCAGGTAACCGCGATAACCGGCCCATGGCTCGCCGAGGCCGTGCTTTTCGCAGATCAGGTGCAGGCTGAAGTTGTCGATCCGCGACGCCATGTGCTCGAGTTCGCGGTGGTAAATGATGTCTTTCGGCGAGCGCGCGCTGTGCACGAAAGTCATGTCGACATTGGCGTTGGTGTCGTAGAACCAGCGCGCCATCGACATGCACGGCGTGATGCCGACGCCGCCGCTCAAATACAGAACCTTCGGGCTCGGGAAGTCGATCGCGTTGAACAGCCCGACCGGGCCGTGCACCGCCAGTTCTTGCCCCTCATGCAAAGTGTCGTGCAACCAGTTCGAGACCTTGCCGCCCGGCACGCGCTTGATCGTGACCGAGAAGCTGTACGGCACCGACGGCGAGCTGGAGATGGTGTAGGAGCGCATGATCGGCTGGCCTTCGATTTCAAGCTCCAGGGTGACGAACTGCCCCGGCTTGAAGAAGAACAGGATCGGCTGGTCGGCCATAAAGCAGAAGGTGCGCACATCCCAGGTTTCCTGGATGACTTTGACGCAACGGACAATGTGTCGGCCATTGGCCCAGGTCTGGGTGGTGACCGGATTCAGGAAGCTGTTGGACATGCTGTTCTCCACGGCCGACTGTCGGCCTCTTGTCGGCGATTCTGCGTATAGCGCAGACCGTGCGTTTACCTATCCGCGACATTGACATACTTATCGCGACCAGCCCTTGAACACCGGGGCTTGCGCGTCGGGAACAGATTGCGCCATGTCGCGCATGGATAAGGTTCCCCCCAGCGCCGGCCCCACACTCGCCCCAACACAAGACGACTTCTTTACACCTTGCGTAGCAACCGTTTTGCAGCACACCTGATCAGCCACTTTCGCCGGCCACGCAGAGGGCCATGAGGATTACATCGATGGACGTCACCGCAAAAATCAGCCTGGGCGATCCGCTGGAACCCGCACGCAAGGCCACCGCACAAATGCTCCAGGAGCGCGAGCGCACTTTTTCCCTGCCACAGCCGTTCTACAGCGACGAGCGCCTGTTCGATATCGATATGCAGGAGATCTTCCAGAAGGAATGGTTGATCGCCGGCATGACCTGCGAGATCCCGGCCAAGGGCAACTACCTGACCCTGCAGGTCGGCAAGAACCCGATCATCATCATTCGCGGCGCCGAGGGCGTGGTGCACGCGTTCCACAACGTCTGCCGCCACCGTGGCTCGCGTTTGTGCACAAGCGACAAGGGCAAGGTCGCCAAACTGGTCTGCCATTACCACCAGTGGACCTACGAACTGGACGGCCGCCTGCTGTTCGCCGGCACCGAGATGGGCGCCGACTTCGACATGAAGCAGTACGGCCTGAAACCGGTGAACGTGAAAACCGCTGGCGGCTACATCTTCATCAGCCTGGCGGAGAACCCGCCGGCCATCGATGACTTCCTGTCGACGCTCAACCATTACATGGAACCGTACGACATGGAGAACACCAAGGTGGCGATCACCACCACCTTGATGGAAAAGGCCAACTGGAAACTGGTGCTGGAAAACAACCGCGAGTGCTACCACTGCAACGCCTCGCACCCGGAACTGCTGAAAACCCTGCTGGAATGGGACGATGTCACCGACCCGCGCGCCGATCAGGCGTTCAAGGATCACGTCGCCGCTTCCGCCGCTGCCTGGGAAGCCGAAAAGATCCCCTACGCTCACGCCAGTTTCGGCTTGCGCAACCGCATCGTGCGCATGCCGCTGCTCAAGGGCACCGTGTCGATGACCCTCGACGGCAAGCAGGGCTGCGCGAAACTGATGGGCCGCATCAAGAACCCGGACCTGGGCTCGATGCGCATCCTGCACCTGCCGCACTC
>NZ_RCOA01000067.1:0-70887 GCF_004307585.1 Pseudomonas sp. Sample_20
AGTCGGGGCGTAGCGCAGTCCGGTAGCGCACTAGCATGGGGTGCTAGGGGTCGAGTGTTCGAATCACTCCGTCCCGACCATATTTTTCAATGACTTAGGCCAATGTTCACAGCATTGGCCTTTTTCATGTGTGCGAGATTTTCGGGGCTACTCGATCACGCCTGCGACTCGCATCACCAAGTGTTTGGGTTAGTCAGAATGTCCGCTCGTCGAGCAAATAGCACTCTCTGTGCGCTGATCTCCTCTCACTTATTAAGCGCAGCCCCTGCGCCACTGATGGGAGAGAATGATGATCGACGACAACAATGGCCCTGAAGCGCCATATCCGGGACCAAGTGAGCAAAACCCTGACACTGGCGAGGGCCATCATTCCGGCCTGGAGCAAGCTGACTCTGAGCCAAAGCAGGGTACCGACGAACGACCAGAGGACTGGAATCCGCCACCCGGCAATCCTGGTTCAGATCAAGATGCCCAGACGGTCCGAAATAACGGCGGCGCAAAATAGACGCGTCGAATTATTTCGTGTACGAGACCCGGCCATCGCGCCGGGTTTTTTATTGCCACCGAATCCGCTCCCAACGTAGCCGAGATGTATGTGGGGACGGTTATCTGGGTTTTAAGGGCGAAGCCGAGCGGCGCCGTCGCCTGAATGATCAATCCAGGCGCCGGCAACAAGCATGTTCACTCTACGATGCAGATCCAGCGATGGTTGTATCGGTACGGCGCGCGAGTGAAATGAACATCTGAAACCAGCTTCATGCCGCGCTCTTGAAGCGCTTCAGTCAATTGTACGAGTGTCTCTGCCTGGATAGTCATTGCTGTCACCTCGTCAGATTTACTGCGTTCATAATTCTTGACCGAGAGATCAGGCGGCTAATTCATTTTTTCTACAGTGGTCATTAGCGCCGCATAAGCAGGAACGCAGCGTTACTTCGCGCCAACTACCTCACCCCATTCAAGCCCGAACCGCCCCAGATACTTCCTCAAGCGATCGGCATCATTGGGTTGCGCCTTGGCCTGCCGGGAAACCCCGAATAACTGTCGGCCGGCATCCGACAGGCTGTCCGCCTGCTGGCACACCTCAATGACAGCCTTCAATTGCAAGCGATCGAACAAGTCCATGCTCTCGCCATCTCCTGGCAACTCAGTCGATAGCGCAGAGGGATGCGCCAAGCCCCACGCATATCGCAATCGTTCGATCTCATCATCGACCTGCGCTTCATCGATGCGCCCGCTGTCGGCCAAAGTCGCCATCCGCGTAATCGATGCGGACAGCTCGCGAAAGTTGCCCAGCCAGGCTGCTGCAGGTGAGCTGGCGAAGGCCAGGTAGCGTCGGCGTGCTTCGAGATTGAAGCGCACCCGTTCACCCTGTTCTCGAGCATGGCGTTCCAGTTCGAAGTCGATGTTCGGTTCGATGTCCTCGCGGCGGCCGGCGAGGCCGGGCAGGTCGAATGTCCAGAGGTTGATCCGCGCATACAGGTCCTCGCGAAACGCGCCTTCGGCGACCCGGCTGCGCAGGTCGCGGTGGGTGCCAGCGATGATCAAAAAATCACTCTCGACTTCCTTGTCCGAGCCCAGCGGGAAGAAGCGTTTCTCTTCGATTGCTTTCAACAGCATCGCTTGTTCGTCTGCGCCGAGCTCACCGATTTCATCGAGAAACAACATGCCACCATCGGCGGCGCGCAGCAGGCCATCGCGAGAGTTCTGCGCGCCGGTGAAGGCGCCTTTGACGTGGCCGAACAAGGCCGACATCGCGCCGTCGCCACGCAAAGTGGCGCAGTTGACTTCGACAAAGCGTCCCTGCATCTGATGGCGATTGCGTTTGAGTTCGTAGATGCGCCGCGCCAGGAAGGATTTGCCGGCGCCGGTCGGGCCGATCAGCAGCATGGGGGCTTTGGAGCGCAGCGCAACGCGCTCGATCTGTTCAATGGAGCGGTTGAAGGCCGGGTTGCGCGTGGCGATGCCGGACTTGAGAAATTCCAGGCCTTCCAGACGTTTGCTGGCGAAGCGTGAAGCAATCCGATCATAGCGCGACAGATCGAGATCGATCAGCGCGTGAGTGCCACAGGCGGGCTCGTTCTCGCTCTTGCGCTTGGCTGGGGAGGTCTGGATCAGTCGGGCCGGCAGGTAGCGCGCCTCGGCGAGCAGAAACCAGCAGATCTGTGCGACGTGGGTGCCGGTGGTGATGTGGACGAGGTAATCCTCGTGCTCGGTGTCAAAGTTGTAAGCAGTGGTGAAGTCGTGCAGGGCGCCGTACACCTCTTCGAAATCCCAAGGGTTGCGCAGCGACATTGGATGCAGGCGTACTTCGGTGCTTGGAGAAATCTGCTGGATGTCCGCTCGGACGCGCTCGGCGAGGCTGACGTCGCGCGCGTCGAGGCCGTGAATCAATTCAAGCCGATGGATAGGGAGGTCTGTTTGTTGGCACAGACCTACGCTTGGTCGCCAATAATTCCACCGGCTGGCGCCTTTGCCGACACGATCCAGGGTGGCTCCGATAAATCCGATGGCGACCGTGCGTTTGTTGGGCATGCTTATCTCATAAGATAAATGACGATATGCAATGATAATTTTGCTGGTCTGATTTGTCTTCCATAGATTACCGATACTCGTCGCATCAGAGAATAAAAGCTAATAAAATCAAAAACATAGCAGAAACAACCATAGCCGCATCCAAAGCTGGCACAGCGGCTGCAATGCTGATGGAAACGAACATGGACACCAAGATATGAAAGACCAAACCTACCAGCTTCTCGAAGTCGCCAACGGCAAGCCCATCAAACTCTGGACCGAAGGTGTCCCGGTTGAAAACGAAGCCCGCGCACAGTTGATGAACACGGCAAAAATGCCGTTCATCTTCAAGCATCTGGCGGTCATGCCCGATGTGCACTTGGGCAAGGGCTCGACAATTGGCAGCGTGATTCCAACGGTCGGCGCGATCATTCCCGCAGCGGTGGGCGTCGACATCGGTTGCGGCATGATCGCTGCGCGTACGTCGCTGACGGCTGCAGATCTGCCAGACAACCTGCATGGATTGCGTACTGCAATCGAACAAGCGGTGCCGCACGGCCGCAGTTCGAATCGTTCGCGGCGAGACAAAGGCGCCTGGGACGAGGTTCCGCAGCAAGCCGATCAGGCCTGGGCGGGGTTGCAGCCGCGCTTCAAATTGATCACCGACAAGTATCCGAAACTGGCCAATACCAACAACCGGGCACATTTGGGGACGCTCGGCAGTGGCAACCACTTCGTCGAAGTGTGCCTGGATGAAGCCAACCGTGTCTGGTTCATGTTGCACAGCGGTTCGCGTGGCGTCGGCAACGCTATCGGCAACCTGTTCATCCAGATGGCCCAAGCCGATATGCGTCAGCACATTGCCAACCTGCCGGACCGTGACCTGGCCTATTTCGAAGAGGGCAGTCAGCATTTTGATGATTACGTCGAGGCGGTTGGCTGGGCGCAGGACTTCGCCAGACAGAACCGTGAACTGATGATGCGCGCAGTGATTCAGGCCACGCGGCAGATCATCCATAAGCCTTTCGAGGTCGCGCTCGAAGCGGTCAATTGCCATCACAACTACGTGCAGAAGGAACGGCATTACGGTGAAGACGTGCTGATTACCCGCAAAGGCGCCGTGTCAGCGAAGAAGGGCGAGCTGGGGATTATTCCGGGCTCGATGGGCGCCAAGAGCTTCATCGTTCGCGGTCTGGGCAATGAAGAATCATTCAGTTCCTGCAGCCATGGCGCCGGGCGCACGATGAGCCGCACGAAGGCCAAGAATACCTTCACCGTCGCCGATCAGATTCGCGCCACGGCCCACGTGGAATGCCGCAAGGACGAAGCGGTGATTGACGAAATTCCGATGGCCTACAAGGACATCGACAAAGTCATGCACGCCCAGCGTGAGCTGGTGGAAGTGCTGCACACCCTGCGTCAAGTGGTGTGCGTCAAAGGATAAGGAACTGCGGCGCTGGCGAGAGCACGTCATCGTTCAATACGCCGGTTCATCACGGCTGAGCTGAAGCGCGAATGACGAACTTTGGTCAAAACTCAGGAAGACCCACGACGGCTAAACGGTACCTCAGGAACACCGTCGGGCTGTACGCGTAAGGAATTGCAATGAAACAAGATGTAATTGAACTGGACGGTGCCATTGGTGGTGGCCAGGTGTTGCGCAGTGCGCTGAGCCTGTCGATGGTGACAGGCCGGGCGTTTCGTATTAAACAGATCCGCGCCAGACGCAGCCGTCCGGGATTGCTGCGTCAGCATCTGACAGCCGTGATGGCGGCGGCCGAGGTTTGTGGTGCAGAGATATCTGGTGCGCATCTGGGGTCGCAAGCCCTGAGCTTCGAACCGGGCGAAATTCGCGGAGGCAACTTTCAGTTCGCTATTGGCACGGCGGGCAGTTGCACGCTGGTGCTACAGACGCTGTTGCCAGCCTTGTTGCAGGCGCCGCAGGCCAGCCGAGTGACGATCTCCGGTGGCACCCACAATCCGCTGGCACCGCCGACGGATTTCCTCTCGCGCAGTTGGCTACCGCTGCTGCGGCGCATGGGCGGCGATGTCGAGCTGGAGTTGCTGCGTCATGGTTTCGTACCGGCTGGCGGTGGCGAGATTGCCGTGACGGTGCAGCCGTCGCGCCTGACGCGACTGGATGTGTGTGAGCGCGGCGAGGCGATTTCACGGCAGGCTCTGGCGCTGACTGCCGGACTTGCGCCTACCGTCGCTCAGCGAGAACTGAGCCAAGTGGCCAAGCGGTTGAACTGGCTTGCGGAGGCGCTGCAAGCGGTGACGCTTGATCCGGCGCGCGGCCCGGGCAATGTATTATTGCTGGAGTACGTTTTCGAACACGTCACTGAAGTGTTCAGCGCATTTGGCCAAGTGTCGTTACGCGCTGAGAAAGTAGCGGATGCCGCGATCAATCAGGCTGCTGACTGGCTGCGTAGTGGTGCTGCGGTGGCTGAGCATCTGGCCGATCAGTTGCTGTTGCCGATGGCGCTGGCCGGTGGTGGATCGTTCACCACGCCGCGCATGACTGATCATTTGCGCAGCAACATTGAAGTCATCCAGCTGTTTTTGCCCGTCCGTATCGATTGCCAGGAGGGGGGCGGTGATCGCTTGCGGATAGCAGTTTCACAAACTCATTAGTAGCGACCTGCGATCCCGAAGGCAGTCGCAAAACTTCACTGAGAGCGCCACTAGCCTTCAGCCATTAGCACATCCGACCTAATTGCCCCTGTTCCGGCTCGACCTTAAAGTCCTGTCGCTTGGCAGCTGACTGTCAAATTTTTCCGGTACAAAATCAAAAAGGTCGATCTGCAATGAACTCATCAAGGACTATTCCGGTTCTCGCTTTATTCGCAACAATGGTCCTCGCGGTCACTGGATGCCAGACCGTAAAGCCGGGGGAGAGTGATCTCAAGAATCGAGCACAGACCACCATCGGCAAACCCGTGATCAAGGTTTCCAACATCCGCAGCGACTTCAATACAACGTTCTACACCGCTCAAACCGAGAATGGCGAATATACCTGCGAACTACCGAGCGGTCCGATGGTAGCTCTGGGTTCCATGGGCATGGGACTTGGCGCTCAGTGCACCAAACAATGACGAACCAGTCTCTTCGCCGCTAAAAAAAGGCCAATGTCGATGACATTGGCCTTTTCTCTTTAGCGAATACTCGGCGCAGATCAGTTGGTTTTCGAGTTCAACTTGCGCAGTTCTTCATAGGTCGCCGATTGCACGAACCAGAAGCCGGAGACGATGCACCAGCCCAGGGTGCCGCCTACGAACATACCTAGACCCGAGAGAAAGCTCTGGCTCATCATGAAGAGGGAAACGATCAGGATGACCGCCAATGCGATGTAGAGAACGATGTTGTTGACGCCGATGACGAAATCTTTCATTTGCATTCCTTGGATGTATTTTCCTCTGGCCGCCCTCTATGGCGGCCAGTGCGCGCATCATATTGATATCACCCGGTGTTGCGCTAGTTTCGGTGTCGGATTTTCGTTACTAAAAGCGAAACCACTCTTACTGAGCGGGTTTTTTATCCAAGTCTTCGGAATCGCTCGACGTCGCCGCATCCTTCTCTGTCTCATGCGGCTCTGATCCCGCGTTGGCGCCTGAGGACTCTTCGCCTTTCTTGTTCGCCTTCTCGTCATGGTCGCGAGAGCTTTCTGCATGATTGACGCCGGGCAGGGCCGTGGCAGGGGTGGCGGCGCCCGCGGTGGATTCGGCTGCCGAAGCGTGAATCGGGCCGATCAGGCACAGGCTGAAAAACGACAGGGCGAAAATTTTCTTGTTCATCACGTGGGCCTTCTGCGCGGTGGGATGTACAGCGTTGGATAGGCCTGTCTGGCGAAGGTGCGCGGTATTGGACGAACGGCGAATTTCACCCTGATGAGAAAAATCCTGAGAGCAGGCAAATTGCTGGCCCCCAGAGACATTTCGCCCCGGCAAAATCGCCTTTTTTCAAAAGGTTAGGTTGGCTTATGCGGACGATTGTCATCACCGTTGCGATGCTTTCCCTGGCTTTGATCGCCTCGGGAGTGCAGGCAAAAGAGTTAAGCAAGGGCCATCGCTTTGCCTGCACTTGGGGCTCGGATATCGCTGCCGGGGCGCAGCGATCAAAATTGTCAGGAGTTTCACTGTATGGCGCGCGCAAGCAATTGCAGGTTCGCCGGTTCCAGCAGCCTTGGATGCGCATGACAGCGATGGGGATTACCGAGCAGACCTACAACAGCAGTTCCAAGCTCAAACCGGCAGCGGTCAAGCAGACCTATTATGAGCAATGCGTACGCCATGAGTTGGCTCGGCGCTGATGCCTCTTTATCCAGCACTGGTAACACAGCTTAGGAATCGCCAGAACCCTTGGCGACTGCCGGCCCGGCCACCCGCGGCAACGGCTTGCTCTGCATCAACGCATCCAGTGCCTTGCGATACCCCTGACCGCCAAGCGCCATGCTGTTGTTGTGCGTTGCTCCGGGCACCAGCAACAGGCGCTTGGGCTGCTCGGCGGCATTGAACAGCTGCTCGCTGAAGCGCGGCGGCACGAAGGCATCAGCCAGGCCATGCACCACCAAAAGCGGCATATGAATATCGGCGATCTTGTCGATGGAATCGAATTTCTGCGACAGCAACCAGCGCACCGGGAGCGAGGTGTTGGCCACGGCGGCGGCCACATCGGCCAAGGAAGTGAAGGTTGATTCGATGACCAGACCGCGAACCGGCAGAGGTGTGTGGTTGCGGGCCGCGTTCTGTCCCAGTTCGGCCGCCAGATCAATCGCCACCGCGCCACCGAGAGAGTGGCCGTAGATCAGGCGCTTGTTCGGGTCCGGTTGCAGCAACTGGAAGCGCTCCCACGCCACGCGGGCATCTTCATAAACGCTGCTTTCGGATGGTAAATCACCCTTGCTTTGTCCGAACCCTCGATAATCGATGGCCAGCACTGAATAACCCGCCGCTCGCAGTTGTTCGATGCGAAACAGTTGCCCGGTGAGGTTCCAGCGCACGCCATGCAAGTAAAGGATTGCCGGGGCATTGGCACGTTCCGCCGGCCACCACCAGGCATGGATGTTCTGCCCGGCCTTGAAACTCTTCGGTTGCAGATCGAGTTCCTGAACGCTGCCGGGCAGTCCGCGATACCAGCCGGCGGTGCCCGGCTCGATACGGAACAGCAGTTTGCGCTCGGTGTGTTCCAGCACCGCACAACTCGTCGGCACGCCAATGATCAGCGCGGCCATCATGGCGAATGCCAAGCGGCGGCGTCGCAGACGAGTCAGGAAGGACAGGAACATTAATCGTTTCACCACGGCGCAGACAAAGAACGCTTTTTAACAGATGCCTCGGTCTGCGCGTGATTATTTTCGACCACCGTGCATGTGCAACGATTACAAGATGCTGCAATCACTCACGCCACTTGCAGGACGATCTTGCCGATATGATCGCCGCCCTCCATGCGGGCATGGGCCTGAGCCGCGTCAGCCAGCGGGTAAACCTTGTCGATGATCGGCAGGCAGCGCCCGGCGCTGAGGGCAGGCCAAACGTGTTCTTGCAGTTGATCGGCGATCGCGGCTTTCTCCGCAGCGGTACGCGCGCGCAGCAGCGAACCGGTGACCACCGCGCGTTTGCCGAGGATCGCCAGCAGATCGATGTCGTTGGCGCGGGCGCCGCCGAGGAAACCGAGCATCACCAGTCGGCCGTCCATCGCCAGTGCGCTGATGTTGCCGTTCAGATACGAGCCACCCATGATGTCGAGAATCACGTTCACGCCTTGATCTGCGGTCTTCTCGGCAATGACTTTGGCAAAATCTTCTTCCCGATAGTTGATCGGCTGCCCGCCAAGTTTACTGATTGCGGCGCATTTTTCAGGACTGCCGGCGGTGGCGAACGCCTCAATACCGAATTCACGACAGAGCATCAGCGCGGTGGTACCGATGCCGCTGGTGCCGCCGTGAATCAGCACGCGCTGGCCGGCCTTGGCACCGCCGAGGCCGAACAGGTTGGCCCAGACGGTGAAAAACGTTTCCGGAATCGCGGCGGCCTGGACCCAATCGACTCCATCCGGCACAGGCAAAGTCTGGCCGGCTGGCACCGCGCAATACTCGGCGTATCCGCCGCCATTGGTCAGCGCGCAGACCCGATCGCCGACCGCGAAACGCGTTACTCCAGCGCCAACCGCGACCACTTCGCCAGCCACCTCAAGTCCGGGAATCGGGTCCATCCCGGGTTTCATCGGATATTTGCCGGCGCGCTGCAAGGCATCCGGACGATTGATGCCGGCAGCGTGAACGCGGATAAGCACTTGGCCTTCGGCAACGGTAGGCAGAGGCACGCGCCTGGCTTGCAATACTTCAGGGCCGCCGGGTTCGGTGATTTCAATACGGGTCATTTCGTTGGGCAGTGACATTGTCGATTCCTGTGAAAAAGGTCGTGTAGATGGGAACGCTGGCAGCGCGCAATGATTCCCTTCAGTTCGCCGCGCAACGGGGTTCAGTTGTAGAGGGCAGCCAGCGCATGGCTTGCTCCAGCAGTAGAGCGACGACGATCGCGCCAGCGGCGATCACAAACAGCAGCGTGTGCTGGCCGCCCGAGGCATTGAACAATGCCGAATAGGCAAACCCGGCCAGCGCCTGAAAGGTTGCGAATGACACAGTGGCACGGCTCCAGGCGATCTGCTGACGGTGATGCGACGGCACCAGTTCATGCACCCGGGCCAAGGCCAGCGGCACGATGCCCGGCGGGAAAGAGCCGAGAATCACCGCCAGTAAAGCCAGCGCCAGAAATGAATGGGAGACGGCAAGCAAACCGAGGGCGATGGCTTGCACTACCAACACCAGTCGAATACCAGTACGGGCGCCAAGCTGGTCGGCCAGAAAACCGTACGTCACCGGCCCGACAATCGCCCCCAAGCCATACATGACCCAGACCATCGCGCCGATATGCGCCCCGGCACCCAATCCACGCGCTACGTAATCCACCAGAAACACCATGGCAGGCACCAGCCCGGCGGCCATGAACGCGTATTGAGCGAATAACAGGTAGACGCCCGACGGTGTTGGCTCATCAGTCGACGTTGCGTGCGCAGCCACGGCATGCGTGGTATCCGCAGGCCAGCCGAACCAGCTCACCGCGGTCAGCAACAACGCCAGCGCGCCCAGTCCCAGCCATGTTGCCTGCAAGCCAAGAGTCAGCAGTGGCGGCACGATGGTGCCGGAGCCGGCAATCCCCAGGCCGATGCCAAGGAAGATTGCGCCACTGGCCAAGCCTCTGCGAGAAGCCGGAACGTGAGGCAGCACGGTTGCCGCCACCAGCACCATGATCGCGCCACCAGCAATCCCGGAGAGCAAACGCCAGCCGAAGAACCAGCTCACCGACAGCGGATAAGCACAGGCAAAAAATGCCGCCGTGACTACCAGCATCATCAGGCGCAAGGCGTTGCGGTTGCCTGTTCGGTGAGCCATGGGCCGACCGAGCAGGGCGCCGATCAAGTAGCCGACCAGATTGGCCGCGCCGAGGTAGACGACATCATTGGCCGAAAACCACTGCGCCTGAATCAGCGAAGGGATCAATGGCGTGTAAGCGAAACGCGCCAGACCAATGCTGACCAGACTGGCGCAAAGCCCGGCGAAGATCGGCAGCCAGATGCCGGAGGAATTTGCAGTACGCATGATAGCGATCTCACAAGAGGTGTATGGCGCTCAGCTTATCGGCTATCGTTGCTGCGCATACGCAGCGATTAAGCGGCACAATGATGCAAAAATGCTTCAAAGAGGATCCGTATGAATTGGGATGATGCGCGAGTGTTTCTGGCGGTCTGTCGCGAGTCGACATTGCGCGGGGCTGCGCGTGTTCTGGGCGTCGATCAGGCCACGGTCGGACGGCGCATTACTGCGCTGGAGAAGGCATTGAGCGCGACGCTGTTCCTGCGTACCTCCGACGGTTATGCGCTGACCGCCGTTGGTGAAACGGCGCGTAAAAGTGTGGAAAAAATGGAGCATTCGGCGCTGGAACTGGAGCGACACATCCACGGGCTGGATGACCGTCTGACCGGTAACGTACGGGTCAGCACCACCGACTCGATGGCCATTGACTTCATCATTCCGGCGATGGCACGCCTTCATGATCAACATCCAGATGTGCAGATCCAGCTGGATGCGTCGACGCAAATCCTCAGTCTGGCCAAGCGCGAGGCCGATATCGCGGTGCGCAATACCCGGCCGGATAACCCTGATCTGATCGCTCGACGAATCGCCCGTTGGCCTGTAGGACTTTTCGCAGCACAGGCCTATGTCGATCGCCATGGAGAACCGCAGCCCGGCAGCGCTTTCGAGGGCCATGATCTGGTGGTCTATCAGCCGTACTTACAGAGCAAAAAAGACCTTACGCTGGTCTCTGAACCGTTGACCCGCGGACGCATCGTCACCACGCTCAGCTCCAGCCTTCTGGTGCGCCGCTCGATTGCCGCTGGCCTCGGGGTAGGCGAGATACCTGTTTACATGGGCGAACGCGATGGTCTCGTCAGACTCTGGCCGGAGCGGACCCGGCCGCAGCCGTATGAAGTCTGGCTGGTCACCCACGCCGACCTGCGTCACACCGCGCGGGTACGGGCGGTCATCGAGCAGATCGTTGAGGCTTTTGCGCTGGAAAACGAATAAGTGGTTCAGGGTTTTGCCGAGGCTACAACTGCTGACGAAACAGCCTACGTCCGAGGCAGAATGGGCCGGCTTGTTGTAGGCAGTGATGAGTTCTATTGTGACTGCAGCTCGATGCGAACCTCAGTTACGCATCGAAACGAAGAGCCAGGGAAGGCCGCGTAGCCATAGAAAGGTGCCGAATTGAAAATCAGGGAAGTGAATCAATATGCGGTCACGGACAGATCGAATGCAGGGCGGGACAGGCAAACCATGAGCAGCACAAGTCGCGAAGAATTCGATGCCAGGATAGAGACCATCGAGACGAGGATGGACGGCCGCGTGGCAGAAATGCGCGCCGACATTCGCGGGTTCCTGGCTGCTCAGGCAGAGCGGGACAAGGTCTATCTTGAACGGGACAAGGCACTACAGGAACGGGACAAGCGTTATGACCTGATGTGGATGGGCGTGCAGAAAATTGCCGACGAATCGCGGGAAGCGATCAGGCAGGCATCGACGGTAAAGGCCAATTACTGGGCGGCCACCACTGTGCATTTCCTCGGCGTGGCTTCCTTGCTGGTTGGCGCACATTTCGCCAATCAGGCGGCGGTGTTGACCACCATACAGACCACGCTGGCAGCGATTCAGATTGGCAAAGAGGTATCGTCACCCAAACCTGTCGTACAGCCCTCAACAGTGCCGCCGCAATAAAAAACGGCCTTCAGTGGAAGGCCGTTCTGCGTCGCGCCAGATCATGGCATTTCCGGCAACTCCTGAGGGCGCAAGTCGAACACCAGCACTTCGGCATCGATACCGTTGCTCAAAGTGAGCAGCTGTTCTTCACGAACCCGCACGCCGTCGCCTTCCTGCAAGGCTTGGCCATTGAGTTCGACGTTGCCACGCGCAACGTGGACGTAGGCGTAACGATTGGCCGGCAATTTCAGCGTGGCACTCTCGTTGCCGTCGAATAATCCGGCATAGACCCGCGCATCCTGACGGACTTTCAGAGAACCGTTGCTACCGTCCGGCGAGATGATCAGTTGCAGGCGACCACGTTTTTTCTGCGCGCTGAAGTGTTCCTGTTGATAGCGCGGCTTGGCGCCACTGACATCCGGCACGATCCAGATTTGCAGAAAGTGCACGGGCTTGGTGGCCGAGTGGTTGAACTCACTGTGCGCCACGCCGCTGCCGGCACTCATCAATTGCACGTCCCCGGGACGGATCACCGAGCCAGTGCCGAGGGTGTCCTTGTGTTCCAGCGCGCCTTCGAGCACATAGGAAAAGATCTCCATGTCGCGGTGCGGGTGCTGGCCAAAACCTTTGCCTGCCGCGACCCGGTCATCGTTGATCACCAGCAGATCGGAGAAACCCTGTTCACGCGGATTGCGGTAGCTGGCGAAAGAAAAGGTGTGAAACGACTTCAACCAGCCGTGATTGGCGAGGCCGCGATCGGAGGCTTTGCGAAGAGTCAGCATGATGAAATCTCCTGGTTGGACGTGAATTCGTCCGAGTGAGGAGAAGGTTACTGGTTACCTTGGGAGGCAATAAGTAGATGGAAATTGAAAGACTGTCCGGATCAGGTTGACAGTTTTGCGTTATGGTTCACGCATTCGAACACGCTCATGACGACACAGTCGGCCATAATGCCCCGGCCGTAGCGTGCGTATTGACCCTTGAATATGTGTGATGCCTCCCATGAAAACCGTGGCAATGGTGCTGTTCCCCGACTTTCTGATGCTCGACATGGCCGGGCCGCTGGAAGTGTTTTCAGTCGCCAACCGTTATCTGAAACCTGATTTGCACTATCAACTGACGACACTAGGGACGGAGCGCGGCTTGCTCAAGGCTTCCAATGGTGTACAGGTTCAGGCTGATCTGCACATCGACGAGGCGGCCGAGCGCTATGACCTGTTATTGGTGCCCGGCGGCCCCGGCGCCTATAACCAGAGATTTCCCGAGCTGTTTGGCTGGCTGAAGCAAGCCGTGCCGCGCGCGGAGCGTTACGGTTCGATTTGTACCGGCGCATTCATCCTCGGCCATGCCTGCCTGCTTGATGGTTATCGCGTCACCACGCACTGGAACTACACCGAGCGCCTGATCAAGGCTTTCCCGAAAACCACGGTGACCACCGACCAGATCTACGTTGAGGATCGCAATCTCATCACTTCGGGGGGCGTAACCGCTGGCATCGATCTGGCGCTGGCGGTGGTGGCCAGGGATCACGGCAAGAAAATCGCCCAGGACGTCGCCAAGGTGTTGTTGGTGGTCATGAAGCGTCAGGGCGGGCAAGCGCAGTTCAGCCCGTTGATGGCGGCAGTCTCACCGCAAGAAACGCCCATCACCCGCGCGCAGAATTACGTACTTGAACACTTGGATGAGCCCTTCACAGTGGAGCGCATGGCCGGATTGGCCAATATGAGCGCACGGCACTTTGCTCGCCTGTTTGCTCGTGACATCAACATGACGCCGATGGAGTTTCTGCAGAATGCCCGCATTGACTGCGCGCGAAACCTGTTGGAAACCAGCGATCTGCCACTGAAAACCATCGCCTACAAAAGTGGTTTCGGCAGTGTCCGGCACATGCGCTCGCTGTTCGCCGAGAAGCTCGGTCTTACGCCGTTACAATACCGCGAACAGTTCAGCTAGAGCGGTTGTGTCCGTCAGACGCAGCCGGATGTCCGTGCTGCGTCGGCTCCGGCGGTTGTATCGTCACGCAACAGTGCCAAGATGTTTGGCATGAATAATCACAACGACACAAGCCAAGGTTCGGTGCTGCGTTTTGGCCCTTACGCCTTTCATGTGCGCCAACGTCTGGTCCTTGAAGGCGAGCAGCCGCTACGCATGGGCGGGCGCGCCATGGATATTCTGCAGGTGCTGCTTGAATACGCGGGGCAGGTGGTCAGCAAAGAGCAGTTGATTGCTCGTGTGTGGCCGACATCGATCGTCGAAGAGATCAACCTGCGGGTGCACATCGCAGCGTTGCGCCGCGCACTGGGTGACGGCATAAACGGTCAGCGTTTCATCATTCACGTGGCGCAGTGCGGCTACAGCTTTGTCGCCCCGGTGGAGCAGGGCACCAGTGATGCGCTGACCATGCCCGCTGCCGCGCTCACGCCCCTGCACAATCTTCCGGCACGACTGACGCCAGTCAGTGGGCGCGACGCCCTGATCGGTAGTCTGGTTCGACAAATGCCGGTGTGCCGCTTGATGACCATTACCGGTGCGCCGGGTGTTGGCAAAACCACTGTGGCACTGCGCGTGGCGGAGTTGCTGCTGCAATACTTTCGTGATGGCGCCTGGTGGGTCGACCTTGCCAGGCTCGAAGATGACAAACCCTTGCTCGACCACCTGTTGCACACCCTGAACGCAGACTTTTTCACACTGACGGGCCGGCACGCCTTGTTGGTGCTGGATAACTGCGATCACCAGCGCGACAGTTGCGCGGCTCTGGTAGAGACCCTGTTGCATGTCGCGCCTCGCCTGTCGATTCTGGTCACCGGCCGCGAAGCCTTGCACATTCCACAGGAAGCCGTTCATTACGTGCCGCTGCTGGCGATTCCCAAGCGCTCGACATTGAACACCGTCGAAGAAACCATGGGCTATCCGGCGGTGCAGTTGTTCGTCAATCGCGCGCGAGCGCGGCAACAGGGCTTCAGTTTGCGTCAACAGGATTTGCCAGGTGTGCGCGAAATCTGCCGCCAACTGGACGGTCTGCCGCTGGCGATCGAGCTCGCCGCTGCGCAGATCGACGCGCTGGGCTTGATCGGCTTACAGGCCCAGGTTGAAAACGGTCTGCAGTTGCTTGGCCAAGGCCGGCGCACCGCGGAACCACGCCATCAGTCGATGGCCGCTGCGATCGATTGGAGCTTCCAGTACCTGACGGAAATGGAACAGCGTGTGCTGCTGCGTCTGTCGGTGTTCAGCACGGGCTTTACTCTGGAGGCTGCGCTTAGCGTGATCAGCAGCGTGGATCTGGCGGGATCCAGGTTGAGCGCAATTATCGAAGGGTTGGCGCGCAAGTCGTTGCTCATTCAAGAACCCAACCGGGCAACGGCGCGCTATTGGATGCTCAACACCGTACGCCGCTATGCTCGTGATCGCTTTGAGCGCAGCGACGACAGGCTCGAACTGCAACAGCGTCATGCGCGCTATCTCAGCCGCACGCGCAATGCGTCAGGCCGGGCACTGCTCGCGCAGGCTGTCGAGTAGCAGGCGGACCTTGCGCAAGTCCGGTGTGGCGTAGCCTTCGGTGAAGCGCTGGTAGAGGGGGCTGAGCAAATCCAAAGCTTCGCGATGGCGGGACTGGCGTTGCCATAGCTGAGCAAGGTCCGTGGCGCTGCGCAGTTCCCAGGCCAACGCGCCTTGGCTTCTGGCGATGGTCAGCGCTTGTTGCAGGATTTGTTCGGCTTCTCGGGTTTCAGCGGTGTCTGAGCAGGCCGATTCGCGAGCAGGCTCGCTCCCACAGGAAACAGCGCACAACTCGGAATTTGCGCCCGACACCGACCCCTTGTGGGAGCGAGCCTGCTCGCGAAGGGGCCACTCTGAACCCTTCACTAATGCCGCCGCCCGTGCCCGCAGTATTTCCGCTGCACTCCATCCCGCATCGCCATTGCGCGCGCGCTCCACCAGTGCCTCATCGACAAAACGCTCATCCAGCGTAACCATCACTTCCCGGATCAGACCGCTGCTCTGCGTCGATATCGGCGCGGGATTATCCGGATCGATCACCTGCGCGTAGTGCCGCGCCCAATTATTGAACAGCAGCACCGAATGCTTCTGCGACTGCTCCAGCAACAATTGCAGGAGCGCGCGGGCGTTAGCAGCGTCACCGTTGTAATGGGCGATCAGACAACTGGCCAGCGCCAGGGTGTAACAGATCGATGTGCCATGGTCGATCTGCACGGCAATATCCAGCGCCTGCCGTGCCGCGCGCCATGCCTGTTCTGGCAGACCCTGCAACCACAGCACGCGAGCCAGCACCGTCAGCGAAGCGACGCTTTGGTCGTACTGCACGCCAAAGCCATGGGTGAAACGATTGAGATGGCCGCTGTGGGCCATGCGTTGCAGCACCTGCTCGGCATGTACGCGGGCCTGCGGTTGGTCGCCGGCATAATGCAGGGCCAGCACCCGCAAGCGATGCGTGCTCAGCGACAGCAATGGCTCGCCGTGCACGCCGATGCGATCAAATTGCTCACTCTGCGCCAGCGCCATGCGGTAATGCCCGCAACTCAGATTGACCGCCATATGCCCCGATATCGCCCGCAGTTGCCCGGCCAGATCGCCGTGTTCTTCGGCTAAGCGGCAGGCGTCGACGAAGGCCTGGATGGTTTGGGGCGTGCCGCCCCAGGTGTGGTAGCTGGCGCTGCCGAGCGCCAGTTTCAAGGCGATTTGCAGGCGAGGGCAGGGCGGCAGGAGCGAGCCTGCTGGCGAAGCCTCCAGCAGACTCAGTGACCGGCGCACATAGCGGCTGTAATCGCGCAGCAACGACAGCTCCTGCCACAACGGTGCCGACGCGGCTGCCAGTTGCACACCCAGCTCATCCGGGCCCGGCCCGTCGAGGCTCCAGTCCAGCGCCGCGCGCAAATCCTCCAGCCCCCTGGCATAGCGCTCCATCCACAATACAGTCGGAGTATTGTCCCAATCCGCTTGCGCCTGCTGCATCAATGTCAGGCAGCGCTCGGCGTGGCGTTGGCGGGTTGCGCTGAGCTCGTCGGCCTGCTCGAGTTTCTCCAGTGCGTAGTGGCGCGTGGTGTCGAGCAACCGGTAGAAAACATCTTCGTCACCCACTTCGACGCTCAGCAGGGATTTCGCCACCAGTTGCGTGACAGCGGTGAACACCGCGCCGGGGTCGATCTGTTGGCCGATGACCACCGCTGCCGCCGAGGCGAGCGTGAAGCTGCCGCGGAAAATTCCCAGTCGCCGCAGACAGGTTTGCTCGCAGGCGTTGAGCAGGTTGAAGCTCCAGTCCATCGTTGCGCGCAGGGTCAGGTGGCGCTCGGCGCTGCTGTGGTGTCCGGCCGACAATGGCGGCAAACCCTCGCGCAATTGCTTGAGCAATCCGTCCATGCCCAATTCGCTGACCTGCGCGGCGGCCAGTTCCAGAGCCAGCGGAATGCCGTCCAGGCGCTGGCAGATTTCAATCGCTTGCGGCAGCTGTGCAGGGCTCAGTTCAAAGCTTTCCCGCGCCGCGGTCGCGCGCTCGACAAACAGTTGCAGCGCGGCAAAGCCCAGCGCCTGAGCCGGCTCCATCGGCGACGACATGGACGGGCATTCGAGCGTTTCCAGACGCTGCACGAATTCGCCCTCAGCACGCAGGCTCTCGCGGCTGGTGGCGAGAATATGCACTTTGGGCGCGCCGCGCAGAATCTGCTCGCTGAGCGACGCGACCGCATCGATCAAGTGCTCGCAGTTGTCGATCACCAACAACATTTGCCGTTCTCGCAGGCCGTCGACCAGACTAGCCTGCGCATCGCCTTCTGGCGCGGACAGATCAAGCAGCGTCGCCAGATGCGAGCCGATCAGCGCGGGATCGGCGATGGGCGCCAAGTCCACCAGGCGGATGCCGTCGCGATACTGGTCGAGCAATTGTTCGGCGACGCGCAGGGCGACGGTGGTCTTGCCGATGCCGCCGGGACCGACCAGAGTGATGCAGCGTCGGCGCGGCAGTTGCGCGATCAGGTGATCGATCACGGGCTGGCGCCCAATCATCCGCGTACGACGCAGCGGCAGGTTGTGTCTGGCGACGGGCATCGCCGGTTTTTGTTCGATGCTGTCGAGCACGATCGGTGCGACAAAACTGTAGCCGCGCTGCGCCACGGTGACGATGTAGCGCTGGCCGTTCTGTCCGTCGCCCAGCGCCTTACGCAGCGCCGCCATGTGCACGCGCAGGTTGATGTCTTCGACGACGCTGTCTGGCCAGACCCCGGCCATCAATTGCTGTTTGCTCACCACTTCACCGGCGTGGGCCAGCAAAATCAGGAGGATATCCATCGCCCGCCGTCCCAGGCGCAAAGGCTGTTGGCCTTCAAGTAGCAATCGTTGCCCGGGATGAATCCGATAGGGGCCAAAGGCAATGGCCTGATTCGGGGAAAAGCTCAACAGCGCGCTCCTGCGGTGATGCGGCGGACAGGGCGAATCAGTCCCTGGCGCATGCGCAGGCCGTCTGATCCGGGGTGTCCGGGCATAATCCTCAGGTTTGAGCATCAGTGCAACGGGTGGCGTAACGGCAGCAGTCAAAACACCGCAGGCTGTGCTGCGGTGTTTTTCGGCTTGCCCATGACTCGACAGCGCCAGGCGAAGGGGTTGATGCCCTCGCTGCGGGTGAACATGTGGCAGAAGTGCGCCTGATCGCAGAAGCCGCATTCGAGGCTGATTTGCGTCAGGCTCAAGTCGGTGTGCTGGATCAGCAACTTGGCCCGGGCCAGGCGCTGGGCGCGGATCCAGTCCTGTGGCGACAGGCCGGTGCTGCACTTGAATGCGCGGGAGAAATGACTGCGCGACAGTGAGCAGGCACGGGCCAGTTCAGCCACTTCGAGACTTTCGCCCAAGCGATCGAGGATCAACTGTTTGATCTGGCGTTCGCGCTGCGGACTGAGTCCGCCAGTCGTGTTTTTACGCGGTTCGCTGGCAGGGGCGAGGGCGACGGTTTGCTGTAGATAAGCCATGGCCAAGGTCCGTGTCGGTGGGGAAGGCACGGTCGGCGCATTCCCTCAGGTCAAAAAAGCAACGCTGCGCAGAGGGCTTCATTGTTGGGCGATGCCTTGAGGCTGACGAGTTAATCGTTGTTAATTTCCTCGCTCGGGCTGGAACTCAGCACATCCTTGCAAGTCAGCGCCGGGCACTTTGCGCGACGATGTCGACAAAGCGCGGCCGCCGTTGGCCAGGTTTAAAGGGGAATGCAATGAAAGGCTTGGTGAAAGCAGCAACGGCCCTGGCGGTCGTGCTGGCAATGTCCAGCGCGATGGCGCAGGCACCGCAGGTTGGTACTCAGGCGCCGGGTTATTTCCGGCTGGCTGTCGGCGATTACGAAGTCACCGCGTTGTTCGACGGTTACAACGATTTGTCGCCAAAGTTGTTGCAGGGCATGAGCCAGAGTCAGATTCGCGCGCTGCTTGCGCGCCGTTCGATTGAAACCCCGGGCGTGCAGACGGCGTTCAATGCCTTTCTGGTCAACACTGGCAAACAACTGATTTTGGTCGACACCGGCGCAGGACAGTGCATCGGCGCCACCGCAGGCCAACTCTCGGCCAACATGCAGGCCGCCGGTTACAAGCCTGAACAGGTCGACACGATTCTGCTGACGCACCTGCACCTCGATCACGTCTGTGGTCTGGTCGATGCAGAGAAGAAGCCGCTGTTCGCCAATGCCACCGTCTATGCGGCCAAGGCCGAGGCCGATTACTGGCTTGATCCGGCAGCACTGGCCAAGGCTGCGGCCGGCGCCAAAGAGTTTTTCAAGATAGCCCAGGACTCTACGACGCCCTATGTTGCCGCTGGCCGCTTCAAGACGTTCGCCGCCGGGCAGTCGCCATTGCCGGGACTGGTCGAAGCAACCCTCGAAGCAGGGCATACGCCGGGCAGCACCACCTACCGCTTCACCTCGCAGCAGCAGAGCATCGTGTTCATGGGCGATCTGGTGCACAACCTCGCGGTGCAGTTCTTGCACCCGGAAGTCTCGATCGGTTTCGACGTCAACAGTCAGCAAGCGATCGCCAGTCGGCAGGCAGTGTTCAGTGCTGCGGCCGCGAGCAAGACCTGGGTGACGGCAGCGCATCTGCCGTTCCCGGGCATCGGCCACATCACCGCCGAGGGCAAACATTTCCAGTGGGTGCCGGTGGAGTACGGCCCTTACAAACGCGCGGCGAAAGTGCCGTTGATCGAGTAAAGTGCCCAGCGCCAGTGGCAAAAAGCGTCTGACACCGATAAGGAAACCACGCCCATGAACCGTAACGATCTGCGCCGCGTCGACATGAACCTGCTGGTGATTTTCGAAGCGTTGATGTTCGAAAAGAACCTGACCCGCGTTGCCGAAAAACTGTTCATGGGCCAACCGGCGGTCAGTGCTGCGCTGGGGCGCTTGCGTGATCTGTTCGACGATCCGTTGCTGCTGCGCAACGGTCGCGGTATGGAACCGACGGCGCGGGCGCTGGCGATCCTCAAGGAGCTGCAACCGGCGATGGACGTGATTTCCGGCGCGGTCAGCCGCGCCAAGGAATTCGAACCGGCGAGCAGTTGCGACGTGTTTCGCATCGGTCTGTCGGACGATGCCGAGTTCGGTCTGTTTCCGCCGCTGTTGCGCCAGCTTCAGCAGGAGGCGCCGGGGATTGTCGTGGTGGTACGCCGCGCCAACTACCTGTTGATGCCGGCGCTGTTGGCCTCTGGAGAAATCTCCGTGGGCGTCAGCTACACCACGGATCTGCCGGCCAATGCCAAGCGCAAGAAGCTGCGTGATATTCCCTGCAAAGTGCTGCGCGGCGACGACCGTCCGGGGCCGCTGACGCTGGACGAATATTGCGAACGTCCGCATGCAATGGTGTCGTTCTCCGGTGATCTGAGCGGCAATATCGACCTGGATCTGGCCAAGATCGGCCGCTGCCGCCGGGTGGTTCTTGGTGTGCCGCAGTTCAGCGGCTTGCGCGCCTTGCTCGCCGGTACCGAGATGATCGCCACGGTGCCGGATTACGCCGCCTGTGCCCTTGTTGAAGGCTGCGCCCTGCGTGCCGAAGATCCGCCATTCCCGATCGATGCCGCGCAATTGTCCATGGCGTGGAGCGGGGTGCACGACAACGACCCGGCAGAGAAATGGCTGCGCTCGCGGATCAGCCAGTTCATGGCGGCGCCGCTGGATATTCCGGCGATATAAATCCCGCGCCGATCTCAGATGCTGATCGTTCCCACGCGCAGCAAAGGAATGCCTCAACGGACGCTCCGCGTTCGGCGTTGGATGGGACGCGGAGCGTCCCGAGCTGCATTCCCACGCAGAGCGTGGGAACGATCAAACGCAGGGAATTCCGTGGTCTGAAAAGCAACTAAGCACACCCATCCAATTTCTCCCGCGCCGGCCTTGGCATGATTCCCGTCAATGACATTCAAAGGGTCGGGTCATGATTGCTACGAGGGATGAACAGGCGCGCGACATCGGGTTGCTATTCCTGCGGGTCAGCGGCGGGTTGTTTCTGTTGTGGGTGCACGGCTTGCCGAAGTTGCTGGACTTCACCGCGCAGCTGCAACTGATCGAGGACCCGTTCCATCTCGGCGCCCACCTGACCCTGATCCTGGCGATTTTCGCCGAAGTCCTCTGCCCGTTGCTGATCGTCGCCGGTGTGCTGGCGCGTTTGGCCTGCTTGCCTATTCTCTTTGTACTGCTCGTGGCGCTGCTGGTCGTGCATCCGCAATGGAGTGTGGCTGAGGGGCAGTTTGGCTGGTTGCTGTTGATTCTTTTCACCACCGTATTGATCGCCGGGCCCGGAAGGCTGGCGATTCCTGTTCGTTTGCCCGGAGTGCTGCGTTATGCCTGAAGTCCTCAATTCACAAGCACCGGGGGCCGATGAGACCGTCACGTTGATCATCAAACACTCGGTCAAGGCCGGTTTCGAATCGGCGTATGAAGCATGGCTGCGCAACATCGTGCGCGTCGCCGGCCAGCGCGAAGGGCATTTGGGTGTGGACGTGGTGCGCGGCAAGCGCGGGCGTCTGGATTTCTACACGTGCGTATTGCGCTTCAGCTCCACCGAAGCGATGCAGGGCTGGCTGGAATCCTCCGAGCGTCAGGCGCTGGTGGCTGAAGCCGCACCGATGCTGGCCGACGGCGATCAGACCGAAGTCGCGCCGGTCAATGAATTCTGGTTCACACCGCTGGCCGAAGCCGGCTCGCCACCGCCGCGCTGGAAGCAGGCTGTCGTCACGCTGTTGGTGATTCTGCCGCACACCCTGCTGGTGCCGCTGATCTGGGGCCCGCTGCTGGCGCTGCATCCGCTTCTGTCCAACTACGTGGTCGCCACGTTCCTGATTACCCTGACCATCGTCCTCTCGGTGGTCTACGTGGTGATGCCGCCGGTCACCCGTTTGTTTACCCCGTGGCTGGAAGCCAGTCAGGCCCATGAACACCTCGATTCCCAAGAAACCTCGCCGCGTTGAGCGGGGTTTGCTTCTTTTCACTTTCGCTTGAGGAACTGCGATGAGCGCCGATCTGATTTTATTCAATGGCCAGTTTCATACCGTGGACCGGGAAAAACCACTGGCCAGTGCGGTGGCGATCAAGGACGGCCGCTTCGTCGCCGTCGGTAACGATGCCGAGGCCATGGCCCTCAAAGGCAACGCCACACAAGTGGTCGACATGAAGGGCCGCTGCGTCATCCCTGGCCTCAACGACTCGCACTTGCACCTGATTCGTGGCGGTTTGAACTACAACCTCGAACTGCGCTGGGAAGGTGTGCCATCGCTCGCCGACGCACTGCGTATGCTCAAGGACCAGGCCGATCGCACACCGACCCCGCAATGGGTGCGCGTGGTCGGTGGCTGGAACGAATTCCAGTTCGCCGAAAAACGCATGCCGACCCTGGAAGAAATCAACCAGGCCGCGCCGGATACTCCGGTGTTCATCCTGCACCTCTACGACCGTGCGCTGCTCAACCGCGCTGCCCTGCGCGTAGCCGGCTACACCCGCGACACGCCGAACCCGCCGGGCGGCGAGATCGTGCGCGACAGCAACGGCAACCCGACCGGCATGCTGGTCGCGCGGCCGAACGCGATGATTCTCTACTCGACCCTGGCCAAGGGTCCAAAGCTGCCGCTGGAATATCAGGTCAACTCGACCCGCCAGTTCATGCGCGAGCTCAATCGTCTCGGCCTGACCAGTGCGATCGACGCCGGCGGTGGTTTCCAGAACTATCCGGACGATTACCAAGTGATCGAACAACTGGCCAAAGACGACCAGTTGACCGTACGCATCGCCTACAACCTGTTCACCCAGAAGCCGAAAGAAGAACTGACCGATTTCCAGAACTGGACCGGCAGCGTCAAGCTGCATCAGGGCGACGATTACCTGCGCCACAACGGCGCCGGCGAAATGCTGGTGTTCTCCGCCGCCGACTTCGAAGACTTCCTCGAACCGCGTCCGGACCTGCCGCAGACCATGGAACAGGAGCTGGAACCGGTGGTGCGCCACCTCGTTGAGCAGCGCTGGCCGTTCCGTCTGCACGCCACATACAACGAATCGATCAGCCGTATGCTCGACGTGTTTGAGAAGGTCAACCGCGACATTCCGTTCAACGGTCTGCCGTGGTTCTTCGACCACGCTGAAACCATCACCCCGCAAAACATCGAGCGCGTGAAGGCGCTAGGCGGCGGCATTGCGATTCAGGATCGCATGGCGTTCCAGGGTGAATACTTCGTCGATCGCTACGGCAAACAAGCTGCCGAAGCCACGCCACCGATCAAGCGCATGCTCGCCGAAGGCGTGCCGGTCGGCGCCGGTACCGACGCCACGCGCGTATCGAGCTACAACCCGTGGACCTCGCTGTACTGGATGGTCAGCGGTCGCACCGTTGGCGGTCTGGCGTTGTACGAAGAAGGTTTGCCACGTAGCACCGCGCTGGAGCTGTTCACCCACGGCAGCGCGTGGTTCTCCTCGGAGCAGGGCAAGAAGGGCCAGATCCGCGTCGGCCAACTGGCAGACCTCGCGGCACTGAGCGCGGACTTCTTCAGCGTTGAAGAAGAAGCGATCAAGTGGATCGAGTCGGTCATGACCGTGGTCGGCGGCAAGATTGTCTACGCCGCCGGCGATTTCGAAGACCTCGGCCCGCGCTCGATTCCGGTGCTGCCGGACTGGTCGCCGGTAGTCAAAGTCCCGGGCCACTGGCGCCCGAACTCGCCACTGCAAGCGCAGGTTCACCAGTGCAGCGGACCGTGCGCCGTGCACACCCACAGCCATGAAAAAGCGCGGATGTCGAATGCGCCGGTCAGCGATTTCGCCGGTTTCTGGGGCGCGTTCGGCTGTTCCTGCTTCGCGTTCTGAGTTTGAAAAAAAGCGCCGGGCATCAGGGCCGGCGCTTACCGCAACAACCATCCATCCAGGAGTTTTGCCATGAGCGTTCCTTACAAGCGTCTGAACAAAGATGATGCCGTCGTCCTGCTGGTCGATCACCAGACCGGTCTGATCTCGCTGGTGCAGGATTTCTCGCCGAACGAGTTCAAGAACAACGTGCTGGCACTGGGCGACATCGCCAAGTTCTTCAAGCTGCCGACCATTCTGACCACCAGCTTCGACGCAGGTCCAAACGGCCCGATCGTGCCTGAGCTGCTCGAGCAATTCCCCGACGCGCCGTTCATTCAGCGTCCAGGCCAGATCAACGCCTGGGACAACGAAGACTTCGTCAAAGCGATCAAGGCCACCGGCCGCAAGCAACTGATCATCGCCGGTGTAGTGACCGACGTTTGCGTAGCTTTCCCGACCCTGTCGGCGATCGCTGAAGGCTTCGAAGTGTTCGTCGTCACCGACTCGTCGGGTACCTTCAACACCACCGTGCAACAAGCGGCGTGGGCGCGGATGTCCGCCGCCGGTGCACATCTGATGAACTGGTTCGCTGTGGCCTGCGAGCTGCAGGGCGACTGGCGCAACGACATGGAAGGTCTGGCGCATCTGCTGTCCGAGCGTCTGCCTAACTATCGCAACCTGATCAACAGCTACACCAAGTTCACTGCCAAGTAATCTGGTCGAAAGTCAAAAGCCCCTCACCCTAGCCCTCTCCCGGAGGGAGAGGGGACTGACCGCGTTGTTTGCTAGAGTTGCATCGACCTGCAATACCGAGCCGAGCTCCGCTCTTGAAACGCATGGAGATCGGCTCCCTTTCACCCTCGCCCCCTTAGGGGGAGAGGGCTGGGGTGAGGGGGTGAGCTTTTGATCTTCAAAGTTTCAGATCAGCGTTTTTGCAACCAACCCAAGAAACCACCTTTTTTCACCGCCACCGGTTTGGCCATCAACGCGAGGCGACTGTTCTGCTGACGCACCGCCTGCAACTTGTTCAAGGCCCGGCCGACTTCGCTGCGCTTGTCCATGCACTCACGGGTCAACTGTTTGTCGAGACGATAGATGATGCTCGACGTCAGCGCTGTGAACGTCGCCTGCGACGGTGTATCGGCAAGAATGCTCTGTTCGCCCATGACCTCGCTCGGCCCCATGCGCCCGGCCTCGGTCTGGCCATTGCCGTCCGGCACCGTCGCGCTGACCACGCCCGTGGCGATCACAAACAGACTGTCCGGCACCTCGTCCAGATCCAGCACCACCTGACCCGCCGTGTACTGCTGCGCGACCATCGACTCAGCGAGGCGATCGCGCTCTTCACTGCTCAGCGAACGGAAAATCTTCACCTCATCCAGCAATGCACGAGCACGGCTCGACGGTTCGATCACGCCGTCGGGATGCCGGGAAATACCCGCCGCTTCGAGATGGCGGTGGGCGAGGTCGAACAGTTGATTGCGCACTTCGCTCTTCTTGCCCAGCTCAGCGATGAAACCGCTGGCAACGTATTCCGACATGGTTTCGCCGGCCTCTTTGAGCACGGCTTTCGGCGCCGGGCTGAGCAGCAGCGAACTGCTGCCCTGCAAGGTGCGATCAAGGGCATCCAATACCCGACGCGGGCGGATGTGGTTCGGCACTTTGATACTGATCGAGACGCCGTGCATGTTGCTCGGCCGGCTGAGGTTGACGATTTTCGCCTTGGCCGCCACCGAGTTCGGTACTACGGCCATGGTGCCGGCGCTGGTCAGCAGGTGCGTGGCGCGCCAGTCGATATCGAAGACCTTGCCTTCGACGCCGTCGATCATCACCAGATCGTCCACCTGATACGGCTTGGTGGTGTTGAGGACGATGCCGGAAAACACGTCGGCGAGGGTGCTTTGCAGCGCCAGACCGACCACGATGGCGACCACCCCGGAGGTGGCCAGCAGACCTTTGACCGGCAGCTCCAGCACGTAACCGGCTGCCGCAACAATGGCGACCAGAAACACCAGCGCGCCGATGACATCCTGCAACAAGCGCCCGCTGTGACCGATGCGGCGCATCAGCGCCAGGCCGATCACTTCGGTCAGCACCCGTGCTGCGTACAACCACCAGAGAATCCCCAGCGCCGTCGCACCCAGCTGCGCCACGCGATCATCGGCGAACAATGGAGCCTGCAACGGGCTGACACCGGCGTTGATCACCAGCGCGCTGAATGCCAGAAACAGTGCCAGACGTACGCCGACTCGCGGCGCGCGATGGCTGAAGGGCGAGAAATGCCAGAGCGCGGCGTCGAGCAGCAACAGCACAGCGCTCCAGGACAGCAGGTGGGCGTAGAAAAGAGTCATGACCGGTACTCCGCGACGCTGATGAGAAAAAAGATCGCAGCCTGCGGCGGCTCCTACAGGGAATCGTATTCCCGGGTAGGCGCTGCCGAAGGTTGCGATCTTTTGCTTTTATGGATTCAGATGAGTCTTCAGTTCAGCCGCCGCCTGACGCACCGCGGCCTTCACTTCCGGAATCTGGCTCAGCGGATTGAGCAGACCAAAGTCATGAATCATCCCGTTGTAACGCACCGAGGTCACCGGTACGCCGGCCGCATCCAGATGCCGCGCATAGCCTTCACCTTCATCACGCAGCACGTCGAACTCGGCGGTCTGCACCAGGGCAGCGGGCAGGCCCTTGAGCTGTTCGGCGCTGGCTTTGAGCGGCGAGGCATGGATCTGCGCACGCTCGGCCGGGTTGGTGGTGTAGTTGTCCCAGAACCACTGCATCATGCCCTTGGTGAGGAAGTGGCCTTCGGCAAATTGCTGGTACGAACCGTCGTCGAACTGCGCATTGGTCACCGGCCACATCAACAGCTGGAAGCGCAGGGCAGGGGTTTTCTGCTCCTTGGCCATCAACGCCACGACCGCTGCCATGTTGCCGCCGACGCTGTTGCCGGCCACCGCCAGACGCTTGCCATCGACACCGATGTCCTTGCCGTGCTCAGCCACCCATTTCGTCGCAGCGTAAGCCTGATTGATCGCGGTCGGGTACTGCGCTTCCGGCGATGGCGTGTAATCGACATACACCGCAACAGCGCCCGAGCCGACCACCAGATCACGAATCAGGCGCTGGTGCGTCGGGAAGTCACCCAGTACCCAGCCGCCACCGTGAAAGAACATGAAAACCGGCAACTCGCCTTTGACCTTGGCCGGGCGCACCACTTTCAGGTTGAGGGTCTGGCCATCGACCTTGATCGCCTTGTCGCTGACTTCCACACCGGACAGATCAACCTTCACCGAAGCCTGCGCACCGGTCAGCACCGCACGGGCGTCTTTCGGGCTCAGTTGCTCCAGCGGACGACCGCCGCCAGCGGCGAGGGCATCGAGGAACGCTTGGGTGTTGTGTTCGACGCCAGGGCTGCCAGCGGCGAAAGCGCTGCTGACGGAGAGGGCGAGGAGGGACGCGGCGAGGGTTTTCTTGACGATGTTCATGGTGAAATCCTTTTGAATGATTTTGATTTTCTGATCGTTCCCACGCTCTGCGTGGGAATGCAGCCGGGGACGCTCCGCGTCCCAACGATCAGATGGCTGCCTTCGGCAGCTCTTTGTGTTCAGGATTGTTTTCAAACCGTGAGCACAGATTAATGGGCTGCTGAAAAGCGAAAAAGCGGCTATAAAGCGTTTAACTGTCCACCAGAGAGTGACAATGAACCCGTTCGAAGACATGCGTATTTTTTGCCAGGTCATGGACTCCGGCAGCTTCACCGCTGCGGCCGATCAGTTGGGCCTGTCCAAGCAGTTCGTCAGCCGCCGTTTGATGCAACTGGAAGAGCGCCTCGGTGTGCGCTTGTTGAATCGCTCGACCCGCCGCCTCGACGTCACCCCGCTGGGGCAGAGCTATTACGAATCGGCGTTGCGCTTGTTGGGTGAGGTGGAACAGGTCGAGCAGGGCATCGCCGGCGAAACCGCCGAGCCGCGCGGCACGATTCGCCTCAGCGCGCCGCTGTCGTTCGCGGTGGCGCATCTGGGTTGTCTGCTGCCGCTGTTCCTGCAGCGTTATCGCGAGGTCACCGTCGAGGTCGACCTGAGCGATCGCCCGGTCGACCTGCTCGGCGAAGGTTACGACCTGGCCCTGCGCATCGGCGTGCTGGAAGACTCGACACTGATCGCCCGGCGCATCGCCAGTATCGAACGGGTCTACTGCGCCAGCCCGGCCTACCTCGCCGAACGCGGCACACCACTCAAACCTGAAGACCTGCACAGCCACGATTGCCTGCCTTACGGCCACGGTCGCTCGGTGCAATGGCGCTTCAACGAAGCACCGGGCAAACCGCTGCTGATCAACGTCACCGGGCGCATGCGCGTCAACAACGGCGAACTGCTGCGGGACGCCGCGGTGCAGGGGATGGGAATTACTTATCTGCCGACCTTCATCGTCGGCGCGGCGCTGAAGGATGGGCGGCTGGTGCCAGTGCTGGATGATTTACGCCCGGAGCCACTGACCCTGTCGGCGGTTTATCCGCAGCATCGCCAGGCTTCGCGGCCGGTGCAGGCGCTGGTGGAGTTTTTGCGTGAGCGGCTTAACCAGAGTCATGTGAATCTTTGATTTATTTACCGTCGAGTATCGCGTTCTGTCGGGCCAAATAGCGGTGCATGGGCAGTTATGATTAACTTTGATTCAATTTGTATCAAAGCTGAGCGAACACAAGGGGGCAGGACTACTCTGATCAACGGTGAACCCCCGCTGCCCGCAATCTCAAGGAGTCAACTGACATGGCCGCGCCAATGAAAACCCGATCCGTGACTGCCCATGTACCCGTGCAATTGGCCGAAAAGGTCGATCTGATGGCTGAGCGTCTGGAACGCTCGCGTAACTGGATTGTGAAACAGGCCCTGAGCGCCTGGATTGATCAAGAGGAAGAGCGCAGCCGTTTGACGCGCGAAGCCTTGGCTGATGTGGACGCCGGGCGCGTTATCGATCATCAATCAGTGCAGGCATGGGCGGACAGCTTGAGTTCCGATACGCCTCTCAAGGCTCCACTTTGATATGGAGTTGAAGTGGACCAGCAAAGGGCTTTCCGACCTGACCAGGCTTTATGAGTTTTTGGCAGCAGTTAATCAACCTGCCGCTGCGCGCACTGTGCAACAGCTGACCGCCGCTCCGATAATGCTGCTAGCCAATCCGCGCTTGGGTGAACGTCTGGAAGAATTTGAACCGCGAGATGTTCGAAGGATTCTGGTCGGGCACTACGAAATGCGCTACGAAATTGTCGATTCGACTATCTACCTGCTGCGCCTTTGGCACACTCGCGAAGAACGATAATTCATCGCCAGAATCGCGCTTACAACATCGCAACAACCCCAACTCCGGGTCTGTTCTAGACTCACGCCGCTCAATCACGAGCCTCACCCGGAGTAGCGCCATGGAAGTGCCCACCCCCAAAACCGCCATCGAAAGCAATCGACAGGCGTGGAACGATTCCGCCCGTCATCATCAGGACTCACCGGACTGGCAGGCATTGCTCAGCGATGTCGCGCAGGCAGAGTTTTGCTGCCTTGATGACACTTTGCGCGGCTTGCTGGACGTCGACGGCAAAGACGTGATTCAACTGGGCTGCAATAACGGTCGGGAAAGCCTGTCGCTGTTTGCGCTGGGTGCGCGCAGTGTCGTCGGCGTCGATCAATCGGCAGCGTTTCTTGAGCAGGCCCGCGAGCTCAACAGCCGCTCGCCGCATACTGCCGAATTCGTCGAGAGCGACATCCACCATCTGCCCGCATCGCTGCATAACCGCTTCGACGTAGCCCTGATCACCATCGGGGTACTCAACTGGATGCCTGACATCGGCGAATTCTTCCGTCATGTCGCGCAGGTGCTGAAGCCGGGCGGCAAAATGGTGATCTACGAAACCCATCCGTTTCTGGAGATGGTTGATCCGCAGGCTGAAGATCCCTACCGCCTCGCCAGCTCGTATTTCCGTGTCGAGCCGTTTGTGCAGCAAGAGCCGATCGTTTACGTAGGTAAAGTCGAGCAGCCGGCGGCAAAGTCGTACTGGTTCGTGCATACGCTGGGCGCGATCTTCAGCGGCGCCATCGGAGCGGGGCTGAGCGTCGTTGATTTTCAGGAGTATGCGCATTCGAACCGGGAAGAGGTGTATGACTGCTATCTGAACCAGCAGGCGCAGCTGCCGATGTGCTTTAGCCTGGTGGCGAGCAAGGCCTGAGAACCTTTTTTGCGACGGCTGGCCTCTTCGCGAGCAGGCTCGCTCCCACAGGGAAACGCATTCCAGTGTAGGAGCGAGCCTGCTCGCGATGGCGGCCTTGCGACCGCTACAAAATTCAGGTAACGGCGCGATTGAGTACGTGCCCCGGCTGCGCATAAAGATCAATGCCCAACGCATGAATCACCTTCAACACTGTGTCAAAGCGCGGCTTCGCTCCGGGAGCAAAAGCCTTGTACAAACTTTCACGACCCATGCCTGAATTCTTGGCGATCTGCGTCATTCCTCGCGCTCTCAAAACGTGACCGATTGCGCGAAGGAATTCTTCGCTGTCTCCGTCTGCAAGCACCTGTGACAGGTACTCACTGATGGCTTCATCACTGTCGAGCAGCGCGACCATGTCGAAATTCGTCAAAGTCTGGCTCATGGTTAAACCTCCTTTGCCATTTTTTGTGCGCGTCGGATGTCTGCGCTTTGTGAGGATTTGTCGCGCCCGATGTCGTGCTTGACTCTATCCAAGTGGATACAGATAAACAGTCGGCCAAGTCTTTTCCGAATGTTGGAAGTGTCGTCACAGTTTGTAGGCAACCAGCCAATCGCTTGTGAGAGCTGCGGGTGCAGCTACTGGCCTTATCGCAAGCAGGCTCGCTCCCACAGGGAAACGCATTCCAGTGTGGGAGCGAGGCTGCTCGCGATGGCGGTATCAAAACCGCCGCAAATATTCAGCCTGAATCAAGCCTGCGCGGGCGTACTTACTACTGGTCTTTCCGGCTTGCGCAGCGCCTCCAGCCTCGACTCGCTGTAGCGCGTTTCGCGGAAGAAGCGCCAGTGGCCGAACAGGTCGTAAACATGCGTGATCCGCCCTTGTTCCTTATAGCCCAGGCGCACATGCATCTTCAGGGCCTGGATATTGGCGTTGTCACAGATATCCACCACCTTTTTATACCCCACGGCGTCCATGACTTGCCAAAGTGCGGTCTGTGCGTCGACGGTCAAGGTGCTGCCGAAATAGGGCCGGGCAATTTCGGCACCGAACTGGAAGTATTCACCGGGCTGGATCGTGAACGTGTAGCGGTAGAAGTGCCGATCGTAATAGTCGCGGGTACTGGCCCAGACGAACCCGACGGTGTGGCCTTCCTGGTCCAGGTACATGTGCCCCGTGTGCCCTTCAGCGGCCAATTCGGCCATGGTCTGCACACGGTCACCAAAGTACTTGCCGAAAGCCTTGGCGTTGTCCTCGGTGATGTCGACTCTATGCAAACCTTCACAGGGACGCAGTTTGTTCGGCGCGATCGGCGTGACCAGATCGCGCTCCATCCACAGCAATTCACGGTGAGCGAAGACATAACGTTTGCCGAAAGCGCCAAGGGTGCGGCGCAGGCCTTTTTGTTTGATGCGCAGAAGCAGTTTGTCGATGACGTTCATGATGCTCTCCGAGGCGCTAGCCCTGGTGTGGTGGATGATGTTGCCGGTTGAGTTGCGCAGGTATTTACCGCTTTCGGTTTGCCGGCACGCTGTGCGCGCCATTTTTGCAGGGCCGGTTTGACGCAGTACCAAAGACGCAGGCCCAGGCCCAGCAGCAAGCCACTGGGGCGCCATGAGTAGAAGCTCCAGCGCCAGTGTTCCAGTTGTCCGGTCATGCGCTCGTGCAGTTGATGACTGGAGTTTTCCAGGCTGACCCGCGAGGCATCGATCCAGTGCCATTGCTCGTCCAGGCCCCAGCGAATCCATTCCTCCAGCAGCACTCGACCACTGCCCAGATCGGCATGTTGCGGCAGGAACGCCAGGTTGTAGTCGTAGAGGCGGCCCTGCTCGAGCAGGCCCAGCCGATAACTGATGCAGCGGCCGTCCAGCTCCAGTGTCACCACTCGCACCAGCCCTTGAGCGGCGAGGGCGGTGAAGGCGTTCTGTATCCATTGACGACTGTGGTCAGTTGCGAAAATGCCGACGCCCTCGTCACCTTTCCAACTGACCGACTCGACTTCTTGCAACGCCTGTAAAACCGTAGGCATCGACAGCGCATCGGGGATGATGCGCCGCACTTGGGCGCCGCACGCGGCAATCCGTTTGCGCGCCCGGCGCAGTTTGTAGCGCGGGTCGCCGGAAACTTCCTGCTGGTCGGCGTCGCTGATCAGATGCACCGGCACCCGGCAACTCAGGCGCCGTTCAGCCGTGGAGCTACGCGCCATCCAATCGGTGAGGGCACTTTCTTCCCCGGCAGGTTCCGACAGTTCGTTGAGTTGCAGCAGCGCGTGGGGCAGGCGCTGACGGATCAGCATCAGCGCATCGCGCATATCCTCTGCGCCGAGCAACGACAGCAGGGCCAACCGATCGGCCAGCGGATAACCCAAGTGGCGCAAGACGCGAAATGGCACGCCCGCGAAGCGTTCGCGGCTGGACACCAGGGGCAGGCACAGGCGCAAAGCCTCTGCTTCCCAGCCGAGCAGAACGTGCAGGCACTGATTCTCTTCCAACGCCTGTTCTGCCGCGCACAACCAGCCGAGATTGTTGAACGGCGTGTGGTCGGTCACGCGCAGGCGCAATGCCTCGTAGGCCGTCGCCGGGAAGTCGGCAGCGCACAGCGATGTGCGCCATTCGAATCGCATCGCCATGGTTCAGGCCGCCGTTGCTGGGACAGGTGGACGGGAAGTTTTGCGCAGTGCGTTCAGGCGCGACCCGCTGTAACGGGTTTCGCGATAAAAGCGCCAGCGACCGAACAGCGTGTAGATATTCATGATCCGCTGTTGTTCGGTATAGCCCATGCGCAGGTGCAGCTTGAGCGCCGGGATGTTTGTCGATTCACAGACATCGACCACTTTGCGGCAGCCTTTCACGGCCATGGCTTTCCATAAGCGTAGTTGCAGATCTACCGACAATTCGGTGCCCCAGTAGGCGCGAGTCAGTTCGCCACCGAACTCGAAAAACTCGCCAGGTTTCACCGGGAACCGGCAACCGTAGTAATGCCGATCAAAATAATCACGCGGCGAGCCCCAGATAAACGCCACGGCATCGCCATGCTCGTCGACATGCATATGCCCGGTGTGACCTTCATTGGCGAGTTCGGCCATGACGCCGACACGGTCGCCGAAGTAACGGGTGAAGGCGCTGGCGTTGTCTGCGGTGATCCGCATTAATCGCAGTGGCGGGTATGGTTTGAGGTTGTGCGGCGGCACGGGGCTGACCAGATCCCGTTCCATCCACAGCAGTTGCCGATGGGAAAAAATGTACATTCTGCGGATCTTCGCCAAGGTCGCTCGCAGACCTTTGCGACGGATATGTCCGCTGAGTTTTTTAAAGATATCCATGGTCTCTTCTCCTGATGAAAGTGCCGCGCGTAGCATCACGCTCGCAGGGCAGAAGGGCGGTTCATGAAGCGTTCCAGTTCAGGGCAAACAGGGTTTGCCCGGGTAATTCGAAACGCACGCGCCCGTGTTCGCAGGCAAATGGTGCGTCGCGGGCGCGATTGTCAGCGCCGAAGAAATGCAGGGCGCCTTGGTTGAGCGGGCACTTGGCACCGCTCAGAGCAACGCGTTGCAGGCGCGTGCCTTTGTTCACCCCGAGCAACGTGCGCTGCTCGTCGCCGGCCATCGCCAGTACGTCCACTTCGAAGGCGTCGTTATCCAGTTGCAGCACGTGCGGCAGCCAATGCCGGGCGATGAATTGCTGGGCCAGGCCCACCGGTTTCAGCTCGAAGCGATCGCCGGCCAACACGCGCACCATGCCCTTGGCGTAGGGCGGTTCGTCGGCCGCCTGAAACCAGTTGAGCATGCTCAGCAAGCCGTCCTGAGAAGCATTGATGACCACCGATGCCCACCACAGGGCGGCGTAATGAGTTTCCTGGTCGTACGGGCTCAGGCTCGAGCCACTGGACAGATTGGTCTGATCGAGCAGCAAGGCTTTGCGCGGCTGACCCTTTGCGTCGAGGCCGACCAGTTGCGCGGCGCGGCGCACGCTGTCGCGGTAGACGCGAGTGGCGAGCAGGTCGCGGATCATCCATTCGTGCCAGGCCAACGCGTCAATCTGATCGGGCGCTTCACTGAGCAGACGCCGTGCCCAATCGATCCCGCGTTTGTCTGCGGCGTTATTGGCGAACGGGCCGTTGACCAGACGCGAAGTGGCCGGCATGGCGATGCGCACACCGGCACTGGCATTGGCCGGATTGCTGCGCACCTGGCGGGCCATGCTGACGAAAATCGAGCGGTATTCGTCGTAGCTCGAATAGTTGAGGTTCGGCTCGTCGGCGAAGCCGATGTAATGCGTGCCTTGACCACCCAAGGCACGAGTGCCGGCGAGCCACGTCTCAAGGCCGTTGCTGCTTTGCACATCGGCGCGCAGATTGGCCTGACGCCCGGTGCCGGCGAGCAGGGTGATGTCCTGGCGGATGCCGAAGCGCGTCTGATAAAGCTGACGAACCGGGTCTTCGAAGCGGGCACTTTTCGACGTTATGTCAACGTAGCTGTAGTAGCTCGCCGCACTCGGTTTCAACGCATCCAATGCGGCATGACTGCTCGCGGGCGGCATCAGATTGGGCAGCGCGATGCCCAGATCCGGAGTGCGCCCGAGCACCATGGCGTGCAGGGTCAGGCGGACCTCACCCGATTCTTCATGCACTGGCTGCAGCTGCTGCGGATTCTGCGCAAACAGGTTGGCCGTGCCATCGAGCCAGAACGCCGCTTTGCCGCTGCCCTGCAGGCGCAAGCGCCAGGCCTGAGGCCGGTCACTGACCGGCAAGGCCACTTGATCGAATTGCCAATAGGCGCGGTGGGGCTTGAGGGCCAGCGACAGCTGTTGTCCATCGTCCACACGCTGTGCTTGCAGCGCGTTGACGCCGCCATGGTACTTGCCGTTCAGCACCGCATGCTCTCCCGGTGCGACCTGGAAAAACAGCTCAGTACCATTGCGGGTTTCGACGCTGAAATGCACTTTGGCCGGACTGAACAGCGCCACGGTGGTTGCGTCATGCTCGACGCGGTAACTACGGAAGCTGTAGCCGGGAATCTCCAGGCGATAACCGGCAGCTCCCGGCACCAGCGGCCAGCTTTGCGAACCGCGAACCTCACTGGCCTTGATGAAGCGATCACCTTGCAAGCGGCCATGGCCGTCAAGCAGGTAGATATGCTCTTCATTGGCCTCGGCCTGCCACGCCGGAACCCAGCGCACGGTGACTGTATCCGGGCGGTCGGCTTGCAGATACAGGCTGCCATCGCGGATGTCGCCCCACTGCATGGGCGCAGCGAAGGCATTCAGCGTCATGCCGAGTCCGAACAGCAGGGCCAGGCGCTTCATGCGGCTTTCCTGCGGTGCAGCATCAGCCACATCGGGCTGAGGTCGCCGGGCAGAATGAACAGCGTGTGCCAGAACGGTACGCCGCTCAGCCTGCAATAAAGCACCAGCATCGCCAGGGTCACTGCCAGATAGGCAATCGAGGACGCCGCCGCTGCGCCGACGATGCCGTAGCTCGGGATCAGCAGCAGATTCAGGCCCAGATTCAGCAACGCGCCCACCCCCATCATCAGCGAGACGGTGGCAGGGCGATTCTTGCCGATCAGGTCCAGGCGCAGAATGCTTGCGTAGCACAGGCCCAACAGCCCCGGCAGCAAAGCCAGCAGCGCCGGATACGCGGGTTGGTAGGCGACGCCGAACAGGATGATGATCAGCCATTCGCCGATCAGCGCCATGGTGATGCAGGCGCAAAGCATTACCGTCGCGGTCAGGCGCAGCGCCAGCGGCGTGACCTTGTCCATGCCCTTGTCCTGTTGCAGCAGACGCTTCATCAGCGGTGTGGTGACCGCTTCCGGAACGATCAGCAACAGTTCAGCAGCGGCGCTGGCCATGGCGTAATGGCCGAGCGCGCTGCTACCGAGCAGGGCGCCGATAAACAAGTAATCGGAGCGCAGGATCACCTGTTGGAACAGCAGGTCCGGATGGCTGCGTGCACTGAATTTCAGCAGCTCCTTCTGGCTTGCACGATCCCATTGCAGTTGCAGCGGCTGTGCGCGTTTGAGCCACATCCAGCCCACCAGTACCACCAGGCTGATACCGGCCAGCCAACTGATGAGCGCCGCTTCGAGTGCCGCCTCTTTCCACATCCAGAACAGCGCAACAAAAAGCAGTAATGGTGCCAGCGATTCGATCAGACGCAGGACATTGAAGGCGACCACGCCACCCGACGCGTTGTGCAAGGTCAGCAGGCCGCTTTTGAGCACGGTCAGCGGTACCGCCAGCAACAACAGCCACGCCAGCAGACCGAGCTGCATCGTGACGTCGAGTTCGCTGCCGAATTCTCGCGCCAGCGCCACCACCAGCAACGTCAGCAGCCCGGCCAGCAGACAACCGAACACCAGCACCTGGGCGAGCAACAGCCCCATCGGCCGCTGGTTAGCCGCTTGATAACCGACCGCTGAATTCAGGCCGCCGCTGGTCGCCGCACTGATCAGATCCGGCAGGGTGCTGAGCAGCGCGAACAGACCGCGTTCGCTCGGCCCGAGAATCCGCGCCAGCAACACATTGCGCAGCAGGCGCAGGGCGATCATCGCCAGTTTGGTGCCCATGCTCAGGGCGAGGTGCTTGATGTAGCTGCCGCGACTCATGACCGTGCCCCGCGAAAGATCCGTAGCGACAGCAGCTCCGGATTGCGCGCGGTACGTTGGCTGACGCCGAAGCGCGGCAGGTTCAGCGGGTCGCCGGCGCCGCGATAGAGTCCGGTGGACGTGCCAAGCGCAAACGGATAATCGTGATTGGCGACCTGCTCGCGCACGCGCTCATCGTTGTCGCCGTTGGGGTAGCAATACACCGGCAGTGGCCGATTGCAGCCGTTGTGCAGGGCGTCGCGGCTGCGGCTGATTTCTTCGTGCAGACGCATGTCATCCAGGCCAGTGAGGATCGCATGACTGGCGCCGTGGGGGCCGAAGCGCACCAGACCGGACGCTTCCATGGCGCGCACCTGATGCCAGTCCAGCGCTTGTGGCAGAGAATCCGGCGGACACTCATTGGTCAGACGTTCGAGTTCCTGCGGATCGAGGCTCTTCAGCTCTTGCAGGTAATGCAGCAGTGCCAGGCTGCGCCGGTCGACATCGATATCGTCGAGCAGCACCGGCAGCGGATGACCGGTGATGCGCAGGTGCTCGATCAGGTGCATGCGCGCCTTTTCGCCATGGCTGCCCCACAGCGTTTCACCGACGCTTTCCCACCAGAACCGTTGCCGACTGCCAATGAAATCGGTGGAAAGAAAAATGCTCGCCGGCACCTGATATTTTTGCAGCAGCGGATAGGCATTAACCGCGTTGTCACGCCAGCCGTCATCGAAGGTCAGCGCCACGCGTGGGCGCTCGGTGCGCAGGGCGTTGGGCTGCAACAGCTCCATTAGCGGCACGCAATCGAAATGCTTGCGCAACCATATCAGCAAGTGTTCGAACGCCTGCGGGCCTACGCACAGTTCATTGCGGTGCGGCAGGTTGGCGGCACGGTCGTTGGCCAGCACTCGGTGGAGCATCAGGATGACTCCGGCCCCGTGCAACTGGCTGCGCCCCACGGACGAGTTGAGATAGAGCCAGCCGCTGGTGCGTTTTATCAGTTGTTTGATAGCCATGGCATGCGCCCCCTCAACGATTCTGGTCAGGATTCCACTGTGCGTACCGTTGCCCGCGCAGGAACTGCCACAGGCCGACGCTCATGCCTGCCAGCGTCACCAGCAGGAAGGCCGCGAGGCGGAACGGTTTCGGTAAACGGTGTTGCGAATCCAGCAGGCCGGCGATGGCAATCGAGTAACCGAGCAATTGCGCGAGCAGGCTCAGGCGATAGAAACCGTGCTGGTTCCACAGCCAGAAATTGCTCAGCAGCAGCGGCAACAACAGCACCGGCGCCAGTCGACGAATCAGTTTGTGGCTGATCAACGCGATCGAATACAGGCCGTGCTTGAAGGGATTGAGCAGTTCACGGCGTTGCGCCAGGCTCTGCAGGCCACCGACGGTGACCCGCTGGCGGCGACGCCATTGCTTGTCCGCTTCGTCGACGCCCTGATCGATCACCTGCGCCTCGGGCACGTAGACGATGCGTTTATGCGCCACCGGTGCGCAGGTACTGATGAAGAAATCATCGTTGACCTCGGCCGGCACGGTCTGGAACAGCTCGCGACGCAAGGCGAGCAGGGCGCCGTCGGCGGAGACCATGCAGCCGGTGCGATTCTCGACCCGGCGCAACCAGCCTTCGTAATGCCGATACAGGCTGTCGCCGATGCTCAGGCCGCCACCGGTAACCGGGATCACCATGTGCCCCGCGCAGGCGCCGACCTGCGGATCGCTCAACGGCGCGAGCAAGTGGCCGAGGGTGTCGCGCGACCACTGGTTGTCGGCATCGGTGAACACCAGAATGTCGCCGCTGCTCAGGGCGGCGCCGGCATTCAGCGTGGCGGCTTTGCCCTGGCGCGGCAGGTCGAGCACGGTGATGCGCGGATCAATTACTTTGTGCGCGCAAGCCACGGTGTCATCGGTCGAACCGTCGCTGGCCAGAATGATCTGCAACGCGGCCGGCTGATAGTCCTGAGCCAGCAGCGTGCGCAGCTTGTGCTCGATATGGCGTGCCTCGTTGTGCGCGGCAATCACGATGCTGACGTTCAGCGGCGGTGCGGGGGCATGTCGCCAGGCCGGGAACAGTGGCGCGAGCAAGGTGAGCAGCAGCGGATAGCCGATGTAGGCGTACGCTGGCAACAACAGGCACAGGCAAAAAATGAGTTCAGCCACGGGCAGGCCTCCTTGCATTCCAATGACACAGACCGAGAATCAATGCTGCGCTTGCCAAGTGCAGGCGCACCCAGTGCAGGCCCCAGAGCTGCAAGGTCAGGCTGAGGTTATGCTGGCGAATGCTTTGCCGCAGGCTGAGCAGCAGACTGGGCAGCAGGCCTGCCGTCAGCAGCAGTAACGCCTGCTGCGCGTAGCCGCCCAGCAACGCAAGAATCGCCAGAGCATCAATCAGCCACACCAGTAACGAGAGCAGCGGAAACCGCAGCAGACGCAAGCTCATGCCGTGGGCCCGGACCAATTGCAGATGACTGCCCTGACGCCACAGTTCCTTGCCGACCCATTCGCGCCAGGTCATTTCGTAGCCCCAATGCAGAGCGACGCTGGTATTGACCGACAGCAGACGAGCACCGTGTCTGTGCAGACGCAGGGTGTATTCCTTGTCCTCGCCGGTGCGCAGGGTTTCGTTGAATCCGCCGACGTTGTCGAACCACTGCTTGCGCATCAGCAGGTTGGCACTGGGCAGCCATTGCACAGTGCGCGTGGCGCCACCCGACGGGCGCAAAGAGCGGCGCTGCCACGCGGCGGCGAACCATGGCGCGGCAGCAGGGGTGTGCAGGTCGAGGCCGAAAACGTCGCCCTGGTCGCCCGCAGCCAAAGCCAACATCTGCTTCAGCCAGTCTTCCGGCATCTCGATATCGGCATCAATGAACGCCAGCCATTCACCACGGGCAACCGTTGCGCCACGATTGCGCAAGGCGCCGATCAGCAGGCCGGGCAGCAGCAGAACCTGCGCGCCGAATGCGCGGGCAATCTGCGGCCCTTCGTCGGTGGAGCCGTTGTCGACGACTATCAATCTACAGTCGATGTCGGCTGCGTGCGCGGCCTTGCTGGCGGCCAGCAGCGTGCGGCCGATGTGCCGGGCTTCGTTGTACATCGGAATGACAATGCTGATCCGGCTCATGCTTTGGTCTCCGTCAGCGCTGCCTGCTCGGCTTTCAGGCGCAGCACCCAGGTCAGCGCCAGCATGATCCACAGGTATTTCAGGTTCGGCGCACTGAGGAACATCAGGAACAGCGTCAATGACAGAAAGCTCATGCCCAGATGGGTAACCATGCCTGCGTGCTGCCACTCGCGCCGCTGCAGCCACGTGCGTCGTGCGCGGATCAGGTTGTAGAAACCCTGCACCAGCATGCCGACAAACAGCAGGCCGGCGGGAATCCCCAGTTCGCTGAAGATCTCCAGATAAGTGTTATGCGCCCGGCGATACAGGTCGCCGATCTTGCGGTTGGCCGAGAACGCCTTGGCATAACCGGTGGTCGCGTAGTGCAGCGGGAAGGTGCCAGGGCCGGAGCCGAGCAGCGGATGCTCGCGAATGATCTGGCTGCCAACGACAATGTAGGAGGCGCGACGGCCGAGGGATTCGTCCTGGGCCTTGGCCCCGGCGCTGAGGATGCTCAGCGATTGAATGCGTGCCAGATAACCGGCCGGCATCGCATAGATCGCCAAGGGCAGGATGATCGCAGCACCGAGCATGGCGAAGCCGAAATGCCGTGGACGAATGCGGGTCAACTGCTGGCGGTAGTGCCAGACCCCGATTGCCAGACTCAACGCCAGTACGACCAGCCCTGAGCGCGACTCGGTTTTGGTCATGCCGCCGAGCAGCAGCAGACAGCAACCAGCCCAGAACAAACGGTGCAGCAGGTTCGGGCTGCGAATCACCAGCAGCAGGCCCAGCGGCACGGCGAAAGCGATCAGCAGGGCAAAGGCATTCGGGTCTTCGAGCAGGCCGGCGGCGCGGCCCTTGTCCTGGAATCGGCTGGAAAACATCGCCATCGCGCAGGTCGCGCTGACACTGAGCGTGACCAGTCGGGCGAACAGATCCAGATTCAACTCACGGCCGATCAACAGGGTGATCACGAACAGGACCAGACCCACGCTCAGTTCACGCAGATGAGTCTGCGACATGCCCAGATTGTCGCTGGCGAACAGGCTCAGCAGGTATAGCGCCATGAAACCGATCAAGTAACGCCACAGATTGCTGCGCAGGCGCTGCGAGGGGATCTGGTGCAGCGCCAATTGCAGCATCACGATCACTGCCAGCGAGGCGCCGAGCAACTTGCTGCCCGACACCGAGCTGTCCTTGAAGAACCCTTCGAACGGCACCAGCGCGGCAATGCCGAGCAGGCCCCAGGTCGGCTTGCGGTACAGAACGGTGAAACCGACCAGACCAATAACCGCCCCCGGTGCCAGATACGGCCAGGGACTGGCCAGCAGACCGAGGCTGACCAGGGCGAACAGACTGACGATCGAGAGCGGGAAAATCATGCGCGTGTCTCCCGTGCCGTTTGGATGTACAGCTGCGACCAGCGTTCGGCCAAAGCCTTGAGGTCGTAGCGCTCCTGTTGGGTGCGTCTGGCGTTGTCGCGCAACTGCGCGGCCAGCTTCGGTTCGGCCAGCAAGGTGTCGAGCTGGCGGGCGAGGGCGGCGGTATCCGTCGGCGCCGCGAGCAGGCCGTTGTGACGGTCCTGCAGGACATCGGGAATGCCGCCGACCGCGAACGCCACCACCGGCACGCCGGCCTGCATCGCTTCGAGCAGAATCATCGGCGTGCCCTCGGTGCGCGAGCTGATCACCAGCGCATCGAGTTGCTGCCACCAGCCTTGCATCGCCGTCTGGTAGCCCGGCAAGCGAATCCGCTGCTGCAACCCGGCAGCATCGATACGCGCCTGCAAGGCCTCGCGTTCCGGGCCGTCGCCGAGCATCACCGCGTCCAGTTGCGGATGCTGGTGACACAACGCAATCAGCGCATCGAGAAACAGGTCCGGGCCTTTTTCACTGCTCAACCGGCCGACGTAACCGGCCAGCCAGCGTTGCCGCTCTGCCAGCGGCGGCATCGCTGGCGCCGCTGGCAAACCGTTGGGAATCACCTGCAACTTCTCCGCGCTCACGCTGGCCTTCAGATGCAGCGTGGCGATGCTGTGCGCCACGCAAACCACCCGTTTCACCGACGCCGTGCGGCACAGTTGCAGGCTCAGCCAGGTGTAGAACTTCTGCTTGCGACTGCGCGGCGTGAAGCCGTGCTGGGTGATCACCAGCGGCACGCGCAACAGCGTGGCGCCAACCCAGCCGAACAGCAGACCTTTGAAGTTGTGGGTGTTGAGCAACGGTTGGTCGCCACGGCGCTGACGCAAGTGCCGCAGCAATTCGCCGAGCCCGGCACAAGCGCGAGCGTCCACCCCGGCTTCACGAAAGCGCGCGATCAGTTCTGGCGGCGCGTCGAGGAACAGCACCTGGTGCTGCCCCGGCGTGGCCAGGCAATGATCCAGCAACATTCGCTCGGCCCCGTAGAAGCCGCCGCTGCTGAGCAAATGAATGATCGGCAGGGCGACGATTGGGGTGGACACCGCGTTCAATTGCGCACCCAGTGAACCAGGCTCGGCATGGTCCAGTTCTTGTGCGGATTGCCCGGCTGCGACGTTTCTTCGTTGAGCACCAACAGCACTGGCACGCCCAGTTCATGGCTGATTTGCGCCGGATGCTTGAACCGATGGTCGAAGAACTCACGCACGTAGACGAACGCGATTGCCAGCAGCAGCCCGGTGAACAGCCCGAACGGAATGATCAGCATCGGCTTGGGAAAAGCCGCCTCGGTCGGCTCGAACGGTGGACTCAATACCCGGGCGTTGGACAAGTCGTTGTCCAAAGCGCGTGTCGTGCTGCTCTCGGCGAAGCGTTGCGCGTAGGTGGAAAACGCTGCGTGCAAGGCGCCGATCTCGGTGTCCATCTGGCGCAGCTTGCTTTGGGTCTGCTGCAATTGATGGATGCGATTCTTGAACTCGGCAATGCGCGCGGTTTTCTGCTCGATGACCTGGCTCACCACCGACAAGTCGATTGTGCGTTCCTGGATGCGGTTGTTGACCACTTTGAGGAACTGTTGGCGGGTGCGGGCAATTTGCTCGCGGGCCAGCAACATCGGCTCGCTGCCAGGCTGGAATACCGCCAGGTCATTCATATAGCGGCTGACTTGAGTGGTCAGCGCCTCGCCCATCTGCCTGATCTCGCGGTCCTCGAAGGCAATGTTGTCCACCGTCGTGGTGAAGGTGAACGGGAAGGTGTAGTCGTTGAGTTTGTTGGTGTTGGCGGCGGCCAGGCTGGTTTTCAGATAATCGAGCCAGCGCTGACTTTGCAGCAAGCGATCGCGATACAGGTTGAGTGCCTGCTCTTCGGTGTTGATCGCGTTGAGGCGAAAGGTGATTTCCTCTTTCGGGTCGGAAGAACCGACGCTTTCCAGCAGGCTCAGCCGCGCGCCTTCTAGACCATCGAGGCGCACCTGATACTGATGCTTCTTGGTTTCGTAGAACGAATGCGGCAGCTCGATCGACTGCAACGCCTGACGATCGACCAGATAGTTCTGCAGCAACGCGGCAACAAACGTTGTGCCCTGGGCCGGATCGGGAAAGCTGTAGACGATCGAGATCACATTGGAACCCGGCAGGGTTTCGATCTTCAGGTTGTCGATGGCGTCCTGGGTCAAACCGTCCAGTGCCGTGTCGCGCACCGGATCGGTTTGCATGCCCAGCGCATCACGCAGCGGATTTATCACGTATTCGCGCAGCGGCGTGCTGACGTAACGCTTGAACGGCTCGCCCGCCAGCTTGCTGAGCATCCCCGGCGGCGGGTTGTACTGACCCATGTCGCGCAGTTCGCTGATGGTCTGACGGATCAGCGCCGGCGAACGGAGGATATTGCTTTCGGTTTCCATGTCCGCCAGCGATGGCGGAATGAAGGTGGCGCTGTCCTGGGTCAGCGAGGTGGTCGCATCGCCCTGAGACAGCTTTTTCGACTGCACGATGACCTGCGCGGTGATATCGAAGCTCTGTTTGAGCAGCAACGGCAGGAGCAGGGCGATCACTGCAAAGGTCAGGAAGATGCGCTTCACCGTTTGCTTGTTGGCGAAGAAAATCCTGAAGAACTCGTGCAGGTAATTTTCTTTTGGGTTCATGTCGGTCACCTGAGAGTCAGTTGTCACTGCCTTTGTTGTCGACGCGGTAGCCGAAGCTGAAACCGACGCCCTGGAACAGCACCACATCAGCCAGTTGGCGGGCGAGTTCGCCGGCGCTGGCCAGTTTGGTTTTTGGCACGTAGAGCATGTCGTCCGGCTGCAGATACGCGATTTGTGGCGCGTCACCCGACAGCGCTTTCTCGACGTCGTAGTTCATCGCCTGCACCTGATTGCCGTTGCGCCGCATGATCACCACCGAATCCAGCCGCGCCTTGACGTTGGTACCGCGCGCCAGAGTCAGCGCCTCAAGCACCGACACCGGCCGGCGGATCGGGTAGGAGCCCGGTTGTGCGACTTCGCCGAGCACGTAGATCTCGTTGCCGGCGGTGGACTTGAGCAGCACGTCCACGGTCATTCGCCCCGGCAGTTGCGCGTATCTCTGATTGAGGAAGGTTTCCAGCTGATTGACGGTCATGCCTTGCAGCGGCACCGCGCCGATTTCCGGAAAACTCGCGTAGCCATCAGTGCCGACGGTGATCTCCCGGCTCATGCCGGTGGCCGGATGGTTCAGCGCACTTTTAAGGTTCTGCTCGTTGCTCAGCGGGCTGAGAATCTGTACCGAGAGCTGATTGCGGTTGGGCTGGAACAGTTGCTTGCGCTGATACGCACGCTGAATTTCCTGGCGCGCTTCTTCGCTGGTCAGCCCGGCGATTTTTACCGAGGTGTTGGCGCCCGGCAGTTCGATGGTGCCGTCGGGCAGCACCAGTTGCGTGCCGTTGAGCTGACTGGCGGCGGTGAAATTCAGGCCGATCTGGTCACCTGATTGCACGCGGTAAGCGTCCGAACCGCTGGTGCTGATGTGAAAGATCACATCCAGCACGTCTTTCGGGCGCAGGGTCTGTTCGACCCGCGGCATGTCGGTGGCCTGGGCGTTGGCCGGTGTGGCGGTGAGAATATTCACCGGCATGTTGCGGGTCTCGGAAGTGCTGGTGCAGCCCGCAAGCGGCAGCAACAGCAGGACAAGCATTCTGGCGTTCATGGCGTCATCCTTTGCGTTCGCTTACAGGTTTTTGTAAAGCCATTTGGGCATGTAGTACTTGCGCCGGTTGAACACGCTGCCGACCACTTTCGCCCCGGCCTGAGTCAGGCGTTGCACAGCGGCCTGGGCGACTTCCCAGCGGGTGTCTTCGGCGCGCACGACAAACACCACGCCGTCGACCTGAGTGCTGATGACCAGGGTGTCGGCGGCGGAATACACCGCGTCGCCGTCGATCACCACAAAGCGGTACTGGCTGCCCAACTGGTCGAGCAACGGGCTCAGGCGCTCGGCGGTCAGGTGTTCCAGCGTGCGGATCGGCCGGCCGTTGGGCAGCACATGGAAGGGCAGGCTCGAGACCTGCACCACGCAGTCCTGCAACAGCGGCGGGTTGCCCGGGTTGAACAGCAGGTCGCGCAGGCCGCGCTCCTTGCCGAGGTTCATCTGCTGGGTGAGGTTGTTCGCCGACTGGCTGGCATCGACCAGCAGCACCTGGCCGCTGCTCATCTGCGCCAGTTGACTGGCCAGTGCCAGCGCGCTGGTGGTGGTGCCGGCGCCGGGGTTGGCGGCGGTCAGGAACAGAATGCGCAGATCGAGATCCAGCACGGTCGAAGTCAGATTCGATTCGCTGGGGCTGGCGATGCTCAGGCTTTTATTGGTTGAACCGTCCATTAGCTTGCTCCGTGGCCGCTGAATACTTTGAAGGGGGTTTTCAACAGAATCTTCAGATCAAGCAGAAGGCTCTGCTCGGCGATGTAGCTGAGGTCCAACTCAACGCGCTGGTCGAAGTCGATGTTGCTGCGTCCGGAGATCTGCCACAGACCGGTCATACCGGGGTAGATCGCCAGACGCGCGAGGTGATTGTCCTTGTAGCGGTAAGCGTTGAACGAGGTCGGGCGAGGGCCGACCAGGCGCATGTCGCCGGTCACCACGTTGATCAGGTTGGGCAGCTCGTCGAGGCTGGTGCGCCGCAGAAAACTGCCGATGCCGGTGACGCGCGGGTCTTTGTCGATCTTGAAGTCGATGGCATCTGCCCCGTGCTTGTTCAGGTGGCGCAGCGACTCTTTGAGTTCTTCGGCATTGCTGACCATGGTGCGGAACTTGAACATGCCGAACTTGCGCCCGCGATAACCGGTGCGTTTCTGCACGAACAGCACCGGCCCCGGGCTGGTGAGCTTGATGGCCAGGGCCAGACCCAGCAGCACTGGCGAGATCAGCACGAGAATCGTCAGCGCGCCGAGGCAGGCGACCACCCGGTTGGTCCGCGACAGCTGCCATGGGCGGCCGCCATCGCGGCCGCTGAACCAGCCGCGACCCTGACGATGGATCGCCGCGTCGAGGCGCATGCGATGTTCCGGGTCGACGCGCTTGTCAGGGCGCATCTGTGCAATCGACACACTTCTTTCATGTCCAGTCATGGCGTCCTCCGCATTCAATCAGCCGCAAGCGGCGCACGGGCAGTGGGGTAGTAGTCGCGGAACCAGGCGATGAAGCGGCCCAGTCCCTCATCCAGTTCTATCCGGGGCTGGAATCCGGTGGCTTGGGCCAGATCGCTGGCCTCGGCGCAGGTGTTGAGCACGTCGCCCGGTTGCAGCGGCAGCAGCTCGACAATGGCTTGCTGATCGAGATGTTTTTCCATCAGCGCGAGGTAGGTTTTCAGCGCGACCGGCTGCTGCCCGCCGATGTTGAACAGGCGCCACGGCGCCATGCTGCTGGCCGGGTCGGGCTGCTCGCGATCCCACTGCGGGTTGGCTTGCGGTGGCTGATCGATGAGGCGAGCGATGCTTTCGATGATGTCGTCGATGTAGGTGAAGTCGCGCTGGTGCTCGCCGTAATTGAACAGCTTCAGCGGCTCGCCTTCGCTGATCGCCCGGGCGAACTGGATCGGCGACATGTCCGGCCGCCCCCAAGGCCCGTACACGGTGAAAAAGCGCAGGCCGGTGCAGGGAATGCCGAACAGATGGCTGTAGCTGTGCGCCATCAGTTCATTGGCTTTTTTGGTCGCGGCGTACAGCGACAGCGGATGGTTGACGCCATCCTTGACCGAGTAAGGTGTGTGCTGATTGGCGCCGTACACCGAACTCGACGAGGCGTAGATCAAGTGCTCGACCGGGTGATGCCGGCAGCTCTCGAGAATGTTCAGGAAACCGTTGAGGTTGCTGTCCAGATACGCCCGTGGATTGTCCAGCGAATAACGCACCCCGGCCTGCGCAGCCAGATGGATCACCACTTGCGGCTGCTCGCGGGCAAACAATGCGTCGATCGCCGAAGCGTGGGCCAGATCCACCGTGGCCAGCGGAAAATCGCCGACCTGCTCGCGCACCCACTGCACGCGGTCGTGCTTGAGCTGCGGGTCGTAGTAGTGGTTGAAATTGTCCAGGCCGACCACCGAATGCCCGTCGCGCAGCAAGCGCAGGACGCAATGAGCACCAATGAAGCCGGCGGCACCGGTCACCAGAATCTTCATGGCCGCAGCCCTTCAGGGGCGATGTGGCGCAGGCCGATGCCGCTGTAATGCAGGCCGGCGGCGGCAACCTGCTCCGGGTTGTAAAGGTTGCGCCCATCGATGATCACCTTCGAACGCAGCTTCTCGGCGAGCAGTTCGAAATCGACTACGCGGAAGTTTTTCCACTCGGTGCAGATCACCAGCGCGTCGGCGTCTTCGAGGGTATCGTCGCGGGTCGCGCACAGGTGCAGGTCGTTGCGGTAGCCGTAGATGCGCCGGCACTCGGACATGGCTTCCGGATCGTAGGCCTGCACGCTGGCGCCTTCGGCCCACAACGCGTCCATCAGATAACGGCTCGGGGCTTCGCGCATGTCGTCGGTGTTCGGTTTGAACGCCAGGCCCCAGACGGCGATGGATTTGCCGGCCAGGCCTTGCGGGAACTGCGCGCGCAATTTGCTGAACAGGATGTGCCGTTGGCTGTCATTGACGTCGGTGACGCTGCGCAGCAGTTTCAACGGCATGCCGTTGTGTTCGGCGGTGTGCAGCAGGGCACGCAGATCCTTGGGAAAGCACGAGCCACCGAAGCCGCAGCCCGGATAAATGAAGTGGTAGCCGATGCGCGGGTCGGAGCCGATGCCTTTGCGCACCGCTTCGATGTCGGCGCCGAGCAGCTCGGTGAGATTGGCCAGTTCGTTCATGAAACTGATGCGGGTGGCGAGCATCGCGTTGGCCGCGTACTTGGTCAGCTCGGCGCTGCGATTGTCCATGAACATCAGTTTTTCGTGGTTGCGACAGAACGGTGCGTACAGCTCGCTCATCTGTTCGCGGGCAGCGTCGTCGCGGGTGCCGATGATGATCCGGTCCGGGCGCATGCAGTCGGCGAGGGCGCTGCCTTCCTTGAGAAATTCCGGGTTGGATACCACGCGCACCTGCAGCTCGGTTTTGCCGCGCAAAAGCAATTCGCTGGTGGCCGTGGCCAGAACTTGATCGGCAGTCCCGACCGGCACCGTGGATTTGATGATCAACGTGCGATCGGCCTCCATCAGGCCGGCAATTTGCCGGGCGACGTTGAGCACATGGCTGAGGTCGGCAGAGCCGTCTTCGTCCGCCGGGGTGCCGACGGCGATGAAAATCAGCTCGGCGTGAGTCACCGCATCACTGGCCTGAGTGCTGAACAACAAGCGCCCGGCCTTGATGTTTTCTTCAAGTGTTGCGGACAGGCCTGGTTCACTGATGGGCGGCACCGCTTGTTGCAGTTGTTTGATCTTGTTCGGATCAATATCAATGCATAAAACCCGATGGCCGACATCGGCAAGTGCAGCAGCTTGTATAAGTCCGACATAGCCAGTGCCAAATACGCTCACGTCCATCTGCGCACCTCAATAAAACCAGAAAAGTTAACTACGGAATGAGATTGTTAAAGGGGTATAGCGCAGGGTTTGGAAAGCGTGTCAGCAAAATGACATGTTGCACGGGTATAACACTTGAGGCGTTTTTGGCGATTGGCCATCAAGTCATTGCTGCGATTGAATTTGTTGTTTCTCTGCAGATTTGTTCAGATTCCATTTAACCGACAGACGGTCTAAGTCCCCGAAATTAAAGGATTTCATCCCCGCGGGTGTGTCAGATTTGAGTCACCGTTTTTTTGACGCTTTCCCCGGCTATCAGTCATTTCTTGCGCTTTGATGGCCGGGTGCTAGTGTCAGGTTCTGACCGACAAAGCTTTGACAACCTCCCATTTCGGACGGCCGGTATCGCCATGTTCAAATACGCCAAGGAATTGCTCTTAGTTGCCTATCTATTGCTCTTTTCCGACTATTATCTGGACCGGTTAAATGCTATCGGGTGGGGTTTTAATGTACTTGTTTTTGGCGCGATGTTTTTGGCGCTTACTTTCGCGTTATATCTAACTGCCTATATACGTCAGGCTCTCGTTCGACATGCATTCGCATTAACGATGTTTGCCGCAGCGGTTTTTTTTGATGTATACACACGGGTTACCGCGGATTACCTGAGGTACAGCGATTTTGTCTCGCTGGTGTACTCCGGCGGCTTCATTCAGGAAGCGGCCTATCAGTATCGCGATGCGATCCTGCGCGCGGTGCTCAGTGGCTTGCTGCTGTTGTTCGGCATTGGACTCAAACCGCGTCATGCGCTGTTCTTTCCCAACACGTTGCGAGTCGCGGCGCCCCTCGTCGGCGTATTGATGCTCAGCGGATTGCTGTTTCTACGAGCGGGTGAGGGCGCACGCGGTCTGCCGATCATGTACACGCCGCTGGCCTACCTGAACCTGTTTGCCTACGAGGCGCTGCACGATACCGTTGGCCCCCGTGAAGCGGTGACGCTTGCGCGCGCCACGTCTGCCGTCGGTCATGACATCGTGCTGATCATCGACGAAAGCATTTCCGGCAATTACCTCGACATCAACGCGCCGTTCGGCGTGCACAGCAACCTCAAGCAAGCGCCGGCCGGGGTCGATGTCTTCAACTTCGGTTATGCCGCGTCCATTGCCAATTGCAGCGCCGACACCAACGTCACCCTGCGCTACGGCGGCACCCGCGCCGATTACAGGCGCATCAACAGCACGTTGCCGTCGATCTGGCAGTACGCGAAAAAGGCCGGGCTCGGCACGGTCTACATCGACGCCCAGCGCACCGCCGGCAACCTGCAGAACCTGATGACCGCCGCTGAGAAAAACGACATCGACAGTTTCGTGCAATTCGACCAGACCAGCGTGCGCGACCGCGACATGGCGGCAGCGGCGAAGCTGATCGAACTGCTCAACGACAATCGCCCCGAGCTGATCGTGATCAACAAGGTCGGCGCGCATTTTCCGGTGCATGACAAGTACCCGGACGCGTTCATGGCCTACCGGCCAACGCTGCCCCGCGGACAGTTCACTGAAGTCGCCGACACTGGCGAACGCACCGGTTTCAACGGCCAGCCGGATGACTGGGTGCTGTATCGCAACGCCTACAAGAACACGCTGTTGTGGAACGTCGGCGAGTTTTTCGCCCGGGTGTTTGCCCAGGCCAACCTGAACAACGCGCTGCTGATCTACACCTCCGATCATGGCCAGGATCTGCACGAGCGCGGCAACCCGGGCTTGAATACTCATTGCGGCGGCGACCCGGTGGAAGAGGAGGGGCTGGTGCCGCTGGTGGTGATTCAGGGTAGTGGCCTCAGGACGCCGGACTGGGCGGCGAATCTGCCAGCAAACAAGGACCGCTCCAGCCACTACAACATCTTCCCGACACTGTTGCAGGTGATGGGCTACGACTTGGGCGCAATCGAAGCGGTGTATGGCAAACCGCTGAGCGTGCCGACGGCGGATGAGTTCACCTTCAACTACCGCTTCAATGCGCGGTTGGGCGCCAAGCCTGAGTGGAAGCATATTGATCTGGGCAGCATCGTGACGCCTGAGCGGGCGCCGGCGAGTGTGGCTGCGGGGCAATGAGTTTTGAGTTGCTCGGGCGGGCCTCTTCGCTGGCAAGCCAGCTCCCACAGGGTTCGAGGTTGTTCACAAATCCTGTGTCAGCACTGGCCTCTGTGGGAGCTGGCTTGCCAGCGATGGGGCCAGCACTGACACCAGCCAATTCAAAGCTTCAGCCACCGCGCCCGATACTCCCCAGGCGCGCACCCCAGCCAGCGCGCGAAAGCCCGGTTGAATCCCTGCACATCGCTGTAACCCAACCGATCAGCCACTTCGACCAGCTCCAGCGCTCCGGACTGCAACAGGTCCTCGGCCCGATAGCGGCGATGCTCATCAAGCAGTTCGCTGAAAGTCCAGCCCAACGCCTTCAAGCGCCTTGCCGCCGTGCGCTCAAGCACATGCTGCGTAGCACAGAACTGCTGCCAATCCGCTGAAGCCAGATCTTCGATCAGAAAATCGCTGAGCTGTCCGAGCAAGGTCGATTCACTGTGGCGGCGGGTCTGCTCCAGCAGATCGACAAGCGTTGTTTCCAATGCCGGATTACCCGATGTCAACGGCATCACGAACAGCTGAGGATCCAGATGAATCGCCGCGCATGACTGCTCTGCGCTCACCGGGGTGCGCAATGCCGATTGATGCTGCTCGCGGCTTGCCGATGCCAGTGCCACACCCAGCACCGGATCACCGGGCACGCCGCTGGCGAGCAACTTGCGTCGCACCAGGCTGCACAGGCTGACGAGGATGTAATCGGTCAGCGCCGCCGGAGCGTCAAGACTGCCGGCTTCGACCAGACGCAGTGTTACGCCGTCATCTTGACGCAGGATTTGCACACGGAAGTGTCCGTTGAAAAACGCAAAGTACTCGGCGAAAAACTCACAGGCACGCTCCAGCGACATGGCGACATCGAACAGATAGGTCAGTCCATTGGTGGCCGTCGAAACGAAGCGTTCACCCGCCGCCAGACCGATCAGTGGATCGCCGCTCTGTTCCACGGCAAACGCCCAGAAGCGCCGTGACATCAGCAGCGGCATGCGCGTGAACGGCGTGCGCAGATCGAACAGGCTGCGGCGCAGTTGTGCTTCGATTGCGCCTTGGCTAATGCCGCGCGCGAGCAATTCTTCAATGGCCGGCAGCAGGGTCGGCGCGTAAAAAGCGTTGGCGGGTTGCGGATGGGTTTTGCTCATGTTGTGCGCGCGTCTCCCGTCGCTCCGTTAGCCGCCAGCAAACGCTGATCGACGCTGAGGATCGCCTCGATCATCGCCCGCGCTGCTGGCGTCAGGGTAAAACCGGCGCGGCTGACGATGCCATAACCCAGTTGCAGCGCCGGCTCGTCATGGGGGACGTCGACAAAGTCGAGCAGCTCGATCAGGCCGCGATCAAGTTGTTCACGCAAGGCCTCAAGCGTGGCGAGCCCCACCGCGTCTGAACGCAGCACTACGCGCTGGATCGCGTCAAATTGTGCGCACTCGACGCTCGGGGTGAAATCCTGCTCACCGAGGATATCGGCGAGCACCTTGCGGATCATCGGTGGAATGCGCGTGCCGACGATCGGGTAATCGAGCAGGGCGCGCAATCGCAGGTCTCGTTGCGCGAGGAGCGGATGGCCGGCGCGACAGAAAAACCGTCCCGGCCGCGTGCGCAGCAGGTGCACCTGATACTGCGGATCGCTGACAAAGTGTCGCGCATCGGCGACGAAAAACTCGATCTGCTGCTCGCGCAACCACAGCGTCAATTGCTGCCAGTCGCCCTGATGAAACCGCGTGCGAATCGCCGGATGCGCATCAATGAAGTCGGCCAGCGCTTCCGGCACCAGCACTTGCGCCGGATACGGGCCGCAACCGAATTGCAGTTCGCCGCCGGTGAGGCCGTTGTATTGCGTCAATTCGTTGTGCAGCGCCTGACTGCCAGCGAGCAGGCGCCGCGCATGTTGCAGCACCAGTTCGCCTTGCCCGGTCAGGCGAAACTCACGGCTGCTGCGCTCGACCAGCTCGCAGTCAAGGTCACGCTCCAGAGTCTGGATGCTGCGGCTGAACGCCGGTTGGCTGAGGTTGATCGCCTCGGCGGCGCGACCGAAGTTGCGGTAATCAGCGAGGGCGACCAAATGGCGAAGTTGGCGAAGATCCATCATGCGTCTCCTGCATTTTGCGGATACTTTTAATGCATTGGATCGATAGCACGTCCGCTGGCATAAGTACACGCCTGTTCTTCGATGGCACGCCTTCATGTCTCAGTCTCTGTTCGCCTCCAGCGCGTTTACCCGCACGATTCTCGCGCATGCCCGCCAGTCCGGACTGTGCCCGCAACGCTTGATGGCGCGCGTGGGGATCTGCCCGTCAGTGCTCGCCGGGCAGCATCAATTGATCGCCGCACAAGCGGTTGAACAGTTGTGGCGTGAGTGTGAATGGTCAGGGGTAGCGCCGACGTTTGGCTGTGAACTGGCCGACGGGATGGCGACCGATTGCCTGCAAGGACTGAATATTCTGCTCGACTCGTCCGCGACCTTGCGGGCCAGTCTGAAGTGCTTCATCGACTGCTTGCCAAGGGTGATCAATTACGTTGCGGTGGAACTGGTCGAGGCGGGCGACGTGGCTCATTTGCGCCTGCGTTCGCAGCAGGGGCAGTTGCATCATTTCGCTCTGGATGCGGCAGTGATAACGCTGGTGCGTAATATTGCCCGTCGACTCGGCGGGGCGCCTGGATATTTGTTTGTGAGTGTCAGCCTGCGCCCGGCGCAAATGGCCGGTGGCTGGCTGCGTGGAGTGGGCATCGCGGTGGAGCAGGGCGAGCAGCTGTGCCTGACTTTGCCGCGATATAGCCTCGATCAGGCCTTGCTGGGCGCCAACCCGTTTCTGCACCAGAGCATGCTGCGTCACTGGCACGTTGAAACTCGCGCACCTGCGCGTGAGGACAATCTGACAATGGCGCGGCACTGGCTGACGGCGGGTGATCAACCGATCGAACGGATAGCTGAGCGGCTGGGTTATCGCCAGCCGAGCAACTTCATCCGCGCGTTTCGCAAACAGTTCGGGATTACGCCGAAGCAGTTTCGGTTGAATCCGGGGCAGGTTTGTTGAAAGCACGATTGAGGTGATTGATCGTTATTGAGGGTGCCAACAAGATTTACCCCCTCACCCCAGCCCTCTCCCCCAAGGGGGCGAGGGGGAAAGGGAGCCGATCTTCATGGCGTTCGGAATCTGAGTTCAACTCGGTATCCCACGTCGGCGTATCTCGTACATCCAACACGGTCAGTCCCCTCTCTCTCCGGGAAGGGGGCTTATGAATCATGGGAGCTGATGTGCGTGTTATTCAAAATTGCATTCAACTCGTTATCCCACGTCGGCGTATCTCGTACATGCAACTCGGTCGGTCCCCTCTCCCTTTGGGAGAGGGCTAGGGTGAGGGGCTTTTGACTTACGGCGTGACGATATTGAACTGCGGCCCGAACGTATCCAGGCTGCCCATCAATAATCCGAATTTCTGACCATTGCCCTGCAACTTCACCAGCCCTTTTTGCATCGCCGTCGGGAAGTCCAATTGTTTCAGGCTGATCTTCTCCAGCGTATCGCGGCTCAGGCTGACGCTCGCATCCGCCGCCGGATTCAGACCGGCGCGGTGAGTCAGCACGCCGTTGCGCAAGGTCAGGGTGAAATCCTTTTGCACATCGTCGAACGTCCAGTTCAGCGTCAGGTCATGGGCCACGGCTTTGTCGCTGTCCAGGCGTACCGCGAGGTAATCGAAGAACATTTCCGGACTCATCGCCCGGACCATATCCACCGACACGGTATTGGCTGACTGCGGCGGCACGCCGTTGCGCAGCTCCATCGCACCGGTCAGGTACATGTTCCGCCAGGTGGCGTTCTCGCTTTGATAACCCAACTGCTCCAGCGTCTCGGCTTGAGCCTTGCGTGCATCCGCGTTGTCCGGATCGGCGAACAGCAACTGGTTGCCCAACTGCGCGGCCCATCGGTAGTCAGCGCTGGCCATCGCACTGCGCATTTTCTCCAGCACCGACGCGGTACCGCCCATGGCCTCGACCGAGCGTTTAGCCGCATCGACCGGGGGCAGCGGATTGAGGTTGGCCGGGTTGCCGTCGTAGAAACCCATGTAGCGCTGATACACCGCGCGCGTATTGAAACTCAGCGAGCCGTAATAGCCTCGGGTGTACCACTTCTGATCGAGCGAGCCGGGCAGTTTCTTGATTGCTTCGGCAATTTCCAGCGGCGTCAGGCCCTGGTTGAGCAAGTGCAAGGTGCGGTCGTTGATGAACGCGTACATGTCGCGCTGATCGGCGAGCAGAGTACGAATCCGCTCGCCACCCCAGGTCGGCCAGTTGTGCTGAGCGAACAGCACGTCGGCCTTGTCACCGTAGCGCATGAGGCTGTCGTCGAGGTATTGCGACCAGGCTTTGGCGTCACGCACCTGCGCACCGCGCGGGGTGAGGATGTTGTGCATCATCTGCGTGGCGTTTTCGGCCATGCACAGGGCTTTCAACTCCGGTAGATAAAGGTTCATTTCCGCAGGCGCTTCGGTGCCCGGGGTCAGCTGGAATTCGACTTGCAGGCCAGCGATGGTGCGGGTTTCCAACGGCTCGGCAATCAGATCGGTAGGCGCAATCAGTGTGACCGTGCCACCGCTGGGCGCACTCTTGCCGAGGCCGGCATCGACCTGACCTTTTTCACTGCGCGGCAACAGGCTGCCGAACTGGTACTGCGCGCGGCGGCTCATGGCATTGCCGGCCATGACGTTCTCGCTCATCACGTGTTCCATGAAGCCGACCGGCGCGTAGACCTTGACCTTGCCGGACTTGACATCGGCCTCGTCGATTACCCCGCGCACGCCGCCGAAATGATCGACATGAGTGTGGCTGTAGATCACCGCGACGACCGGTTTGCGCGGGCGATTGGCGTAGTACAGATCCAGCGCCGTCCTGGCGGTTTCGGCCATGGTCAGCGGATCGATGATGATCAACCCGTCGTCACCTTCGATGATGGTCATGTTGGCGAGGTCGAGGCCGCGCACCTGATACAGCTTGGGGCTGACCTCGAACAGGCCGGCGTGGGCATTGAGCTGGGCCAGCCGCCACAGGCTCGGATTGACCGATTCCGGCGCCTTGTCTTTGGCGAGGAAGTCATAGGCATTGACGTTCCAGATGACTTTGCCGGCGGCATCCTTGATCTGACCCTTGAACGGTGCGATCAAGCCTTTGCTGACGGATTCGAAATCGGTGCGGTCGCTGAAAGGCAGGGTTTGCAGGACGGCAGCGTTGCTTGCGGCGGTTTGCATGCTCGGCGCAACCGGACCGTCAGCAGCGAGCAACGGTTGGCTCAGGCAAGCGGTGATCAGGCAGGTCAGCAGGCCGCGCGGGCTCAGGATGAAACGGGGCATGGGTGTCTCCGGTTTTTTATCGTTATGGCCGAACAGCCAGCAGCTTAAGGCGCGGCGCTAGGTTGACGATGATCATCAGCGGACAAAAACCATTCAGGGCCGCTATCCTAGGCCCAGGTTCACTGATCGGGTTTGCCCATGCTTGAGGTTCGCGACGTTTTCAAAAGCTATGCCACGCCACAGGGATTGTTGCCGGTGCTGCAAGGCGTCGACCTGACGCTGGAGGCCGGTGGCAGCCTCGCGCTGATGGGCGAATCGGGCAGTGGCAAAAGCACGCTGCTGCATCTGGTGGCGGGGCTGGACAAGGTCGACAGCGGCAGTATTCGCAGCGGCGAACATCGTCTGGAAGCCATGAGCGAAGCGCAACTGGCCAACTGGCGACGCACGGAAATCGGTCTGGTGTTTCAGCAGTTCAACCTGATCGGCAGTTTGCGCGTGGAAGACAATCTGGCCTTTCAGGCGCGCCTGGCCGGGCGCCATGAGCCGCGCTGGCAAGCGCATCTGGTGCAGCGTCTGGGTCTGGGCAATCTGCTCTCGCGGTACCCCGAGCAACTCTCCGGCGGTCAGCAGCAACGAGTCGCATTGGGCCGCGCATTGGCCTCGCAGCCGAAATTGCTGTTGGCCGATGAACCCACCGGCAGCCTCGATGAAGCGACCAGCGATGAAGTGCTGCGGCTGTTGCTGGAATTGCTCGATGACACGCCGACGACTTTGTTGATGGTCACTCACAGTCAGCGCGTTGCGGCGCGTCTGGCTCAGCGCGTGGTGTTGTCGAACGGGCGGGTCGCCTGATGATCTGGCGGCAAACCCTGCGCGCGCTGCTCAGCCACTGGCGGCGTCATCCCGTGCAGTTTTTCAGTGTGCTGACCGGGCTGTGGCTGGCCACCAGTCTGCTCACCGGCGTCGAGGCGCTGAACAGTCAGGCGCGCGACAGCTACGCGCGGGCCAGCCAGATGATCGGCGGCGAACCACAGGCCAGCCTCAGCACGCCAAATGGGGCACTGTTTACCCAGCGCTGGTTTATCGAATTGCGCCGTCAGGGCTGGCCGGTGTCGCCGGTGTTGCAGGGCCGGCTGACGCTCAAGGGTCACGAAGACCAGCGGATTCAGGTGATGGGCATCGAGCCGGTGTCGCTGCCGTCGGATTCGGCAGTAGCCGGGCAGGCGATGCCGATCGAGCGCATCGTCGAATTTTTCAGCCCGCCGGGCAGCACCTGGATTTCCCCGGACACGATGCAACTGCTCGGCTTGCGCGAAGGCGAAACAGCGCAAACCGTGAACGGCCAGACCCTGCCGCCGCTGCTCGCGCAGAAGGACATGGCGCCGGGCCTGTTACTGGTCGACATCGGCGCAGCGCAACGCCTGCTCGACCAACCCGAGCAATTGTCGCGACTGCTGCTGCCCAAGGACTTTCATCAAGAATTACCAGCGAGTTTCACCGATCGCTTGCAGCTCAAAAGCAGCGGAGAAGAAAACAATCTCGCGCGGCTGACCGAGAGCTTTCACCTCAATCTTGATGCCCTTGGATTTTTGTCATTTCTGGTCGGCCTGTTCATCGTCCACGCCGCCATCGGCCTCGCTCTGGAACAGCGCCGAGGCTTGCTGCGCACATTGCGTGCTTGCGGCGTCAGTGCGCGAATGCTGATCGCGTGTCTGGTGGTTGAACTAGGTGTGCTGGCGCTGATCGGTGGGTTGTTCGGTGTGATCAGCGGCTACTGGCTGGCCAGTGTTCTGCTGCCGGACGTCGCCGCCAGCCTGCGCGGTCTGTATGGCGCGGAAGTGGCGGGGCAGTTGCGTCTGAGTCCCTGGTGGTGGTTCAGCGGCATCGGTCTGAGCCTGCTTGGCGCCTTGCTGGCCGGGGCCAACAGTCTGCTGCGGGCGGCGCGCCTGCCGTTGCTGGCGGTGGCTGATCCGCAGGCGTGGCATCAACAGTATTCGCGCTGGTTGCGCCGACAGGGTTGGCTGGCGACAGCGCTGCTGACAATTGCGCTGGCGGCGCTGATCTGGGGCGACAGCCTGAGCAGCGGTTTCGTGCTGATGGCCGGGCTGTTGCTCGGTGCCGCGCTGGCCTTGCCGGTGTTGCTCAGCGCGTTGTTGAACCCGTTGCTCGGGCGCAGTCGTTCGGTGCTCGGCCAATGGTTTCTCGCCGACTGCCGCCAGCAACTGCCAGCCCTGAGTCTGGCGCTGATGGCGCTGCTGTTGGCGCTCGCCGCCAATATCGGCGCCGGCAGCATGACCGCCGGTTTTCGCCAGACCTTCAACGACTGGCTCGAACAACGCCTGAGCGCCGAGTTGTACGTCAACCCGGCCAACCCGGCGCAGGCCCGCGAGATGCACAGTTGGCTCAAGCAGCAGCCCGACGTGACCGCTGTGCTGCCCAACTGGCAGGTTTCGGTGACGCTGCAAGGCTGGCCGGCCGATGTCTACGGCATCATCGACCACTCCTACTATCGCCGGCATTGGCCGTTGCTCGACAGCAGTGGCAGCGATCCGTGGGGCAAACTGGCCACGGACGATGCGGTGATGCTCAGCGAACAACTGGCGCGACGCCTGAAAGTGAAGCCGGGCGAGCATCTGAACATTCCCACGCCGAACGGCACATGGTCGCCGCGCATCGTCGGCATCTACGCCGACTACGGCAATCCGAAGGGGCACGTGCTGATCAGCAGTGAGCACCTGCTGCGCGGCTGGCCGCAACTCACGCCGAACCGCTTCAATTTGCGTATCGATCCAGCGCAGATTCCGGCGCTGCTCAACGCCTTGCAGGCGCGCTTTGCGCTGGATGACAACCGCATCGTCGATCAGGCGCGGCTCAAGGGCTGGTCGGTGCAGGTCTTCGAACGCACCTTTGCCGCGACGGCGGCGTTGAACAGCCTGACCTTGGCCGTGGCTGGCGTGGCGCTGTTCATCAGTCTGCTGACCCAGAGCCAGAGTCGCCTCAGTCAGCTCGCACCGCTGTGGGCGCTGGGCGTGACGCGCAAACAATTGATGCTGCTCAACCTCGGCCAGACCTGGCTGCTCGCCGTATTGACGTTGCTGTTGGCGCTACCGTTGGGCATTGCTTTGGCGTGGTGCCTGGATGCGGTGATCAATGTGCAGGCATTCGGCTGGCGCTTGCCGTTGCGGGTGTTTCCGTTGCAGTTGTTGCAACTGATGGGCCTGGCCTTGCTGGCGACTCTGTTGGCTTCGGCATGGCCGCTGTATTCGCTGTACCGCACACAACCGGCGGACTTGCTGAGGACGTTTGCCCATGAGGACTAAATGGCTCGTGCTGATGATTGCGCTGCTGCTCGGTGGCTGCGATCAGCCTGCACCCGAGGAGAAGGGTTTTGCCGGCATGGGCGATCAGGCGCAATCGTTCACCCCGGTGGTGCCCGGTCGGGTATTCAGCTTCCCCGCCGATCACGGCGCGCATGATGGTTTTCGCATCGAGTGGTGGTACGTCACCGCCAATCTCAAGGATCAGCAGGGCAATGATTTCGGCGTGCAATGGACGCTGTTTCGCAGCGCCCTGAAACCCGTCGCGGAGCAGGCCGGTTGGGGCAACCAAACGATCTGGCTGGGCCATGCGGCGGTCACTTCGCCCTCGGTGCACCACGCCGCCGAGCGCTACGCCCGGGGCGGAGTAGGCCAGGCCGGCGTGCGCCTGGCGCCGTTCGAAGCGTGGATCGATGACTGGATGTTTGCCAGTCAGGCGCAGGATCCGTTGCGCGATATGCAACTCAGTGCTCGTGACAAGAATTTCGCTTATCAACTGCGCCTCACCTCCAGCCGCCCGCTGGTGCTGCAAGGCGACAACGGTTTCAGCCAGAAATCCGAAGAAGGTCAGGCCTCGTATTACTACAGCCAGCCATTTTTCCAGGCCAGCGGCACGCTGCAGATCGACGGCCAGACCTACACCGTCAGCGGTCCGGCGTGGCTTGATCGCGAATGGAGCAGCCAACCGCTGACTGCCAACCAGACGGGCTGGGACTGGTTCTCGCTGCATCTGGATAGCGGCGAACACGTGATGCTTTATCGCATGCGGCAGAAGGACGGCGCACCTTATCTGACCGGCACCTGGATCGCCGCTGACGGGCAGATTCAGACATTGCACCGCGAGCAGATCAGCCTCGTGCCGCAGGATACGGCCAAGGTGGCTGATCGACCGATGCCGGTGAAATGGTCGATCCGCATTCCCGACAAGCAACTCGATATCAGCGTTGACGCGATCAACCGCAATGCCTGGATGGATTTGCGTATTCCGTACTGGGAAGGGCCGGTGAAGATCAATGGCAGCCATCCTGGCCAGGGCTATCTGGAAATGACCGGGTATTAACGGCGGCACCGCTTTCTTCCCTGTGGGAGCGAGCCTGCTCCCGAAAGCGTCAGCGCTGTGACCGCTGAGTTAACTGACTGGAACTCTCAGCAGCGCTCTCCGCTCTACCCAGAAACCCGCCATTTTCGGACTCACCCATGAGCGACGACGTGCAACTCCCAGACCTCAACACCTGGCAACGCCTGTTCGACGATCAGACGCTTTGGCAGCAATCGCCCGACGCCCACTATTTCGATCTGCAGCGCATCGCCGATGACCTGCTCGGCCAAGGCGCGATTGATCTTGAGCAATGGCAGTTGTTGCGCGCCAAAGCCGATGATCTGCACAAGCAGTCACCCGAGGTCAACGTCGCCCGCGAACTCGAAGATCCCGAAGCCTGAGGACTCCTGCCATGAATACCACCATCAACCAGAACGACAATCCCGACGAACCACGCCCGGCCGGCGAAACCGAACGCGATAACGATGCGCTGCGCCCGACCGATCCCAAGCAGCGGCAGGACAGCGGCAAAGGCACGCCGAGTGGCGAATCCACTGCGCAGGAGACCGCCAAGCCAAACACCCGAGGCCCACAAACCCAAGTCAAGCCCTGAACAGCGTCTATGCTCACTGGCACGCCCGCCGCTGAAGTGTTTTCGGTGGCGGGTGTCGCCATTTCATCACAGGGAAAGTAATGCATATGAAGCTCGACGCTCTGGCCAAGGCCATCACTCTCGCAACGCTGCTTTCTGTCACGAGTTTCGGCGCTCTGGCTGCCGACATTCCGTTATCCGCCGTCGTTGAGGCCGATTCCGTTACCACCAAAGTGCTCGCTGTCGACCCGGCCAATCACCAGGTCGTGCTAGAAGGCCCCGAAGGACGTCAGGTCCACGTTCAGCTCAGCGACAAAGCGAAAAATCTTGCCAATCTCAAAGTAGGGGACCTGGTGAAGATCGAGGTGCAGCGATCTGTCGCCGCTTATCTCGACACCGATGTAGATAAAGGTTTGCCAGGCACCACCGAGCGCACTGGCGAACTGCGCAAGGCCCCGGGCAGCGATAACCCGGGCGGCGAGGCCTATCGTCAGGTTCAGGTGCAGCTGAAAATCAGCAAAATTGATTTGAAGACCAATCAGGTCACCCTCCAAAATCCATCCGGACAATCGAAGACGCTCGATGTGAAGAAGCCGGAGATTCAGGCCAAGTTGAAAGATCTGAAAGTAGGGCAGAGCGTTATTGTCACTTATACCGATATCCTGAAAGTGACCAGTCAGCACGATAGTTGAGTATTAGCTCTACAAGTTTATTGCTCTTGTACAACTTTATGTATGAGAGCAATCATATAAAGTTTTTTGTAAGACAATTCCCGGGATAAATCGGCAAAACACAGTTTTTAACTTTTCAGTGCAAAAATTTCATGTTTCCCCATGACGACATGCCCACTTGTTTGAATTAAAATCCTCGGCGTTCGCCCAGTGTCAGGGCTCTTTACCGGTGCAAGGATTGCCAGGCCGTAACACTGGGCGAACTCCACTACTGACGAAAATTGTATACAGAATCTGCAAGCAAAAAGGGCGACTTTGCAGTCGCCCTTTTTAATTGTTTTCGATCAAGTCGAAGCTTGCATACCGGTTTTGCCATGCTGCCCCTGCAAGCGCTTGAGTGTCTGCTGGTACATTTTTGTACGGCGATGATCCTTGCCATAAGTGCCTGCCGCCGCGACGGTCCCGGCCTGGATGTGATCCAGATAGCGGAAAATCTTCCGCGGCGAGAGGAACCTGACGCCATAGCCCAACCCGACCATTCGATCCTGAAGCGTGTAACCAGGCACCTCCTCATCCATGCAGAAGTGCAACCCCAGCGACTTCATCAAACGCGCATTCCACAGCGTACAGAAACTTTTCAAATGGGTTTCTTTATACGGGCGTGGCGGTTTTGAACGCAGGCCAAGATGAACTTTGAGTCGACGAACATGATGTTTGCAGAACCGCGAAGTCAAACGCCAGGTATCACGCAGTAACCCACGATCAAGTTGCTCGACACAACCGACCGCCGCCATGTCCGCACTTTTGGTGCATTCGCGCATCATCATCGCAAACACTTCCATGTCGTAGACAAAGGTGTCGGTGTGCAGCAGAAACAAGTAATCGGTCTCAACTTTCGCCAAGGCCAGATCCAGCGCCTTGCCATGGGCAATATGCCCCATTTCCTTGCCCGGCGACGGCCGCTCGATCAGATTGATCCAGTCCAGCGAACGCAAATAATCGAGGCTGGCATCCGCCGAATCGTTATCCACCACCCACACTGGAATGCCCTGCGCCTGGACATGCTCGCGCAACAGTTCCAGACACATGCGGGTGATGTCCGGGGTTTTGTAATTGACCAGAACAAGACTGAAGTTGGGATGCGGTCGGGTAGGTAGATCAAAGGCTTTCATGTCGGAGGGACTCATCCACGGCTCAAGACGACAGGTTGATGAGCCGGGATGCTAGCGGGGGAAGCTTAGGTGAAGCTTAATTTGGCGGCTCAGCAGAGATTCGTGATGGGCAACGGCGATCGTGTTCAAGGTCGGGGTATGGTTTGTAGTCTCGTCGCGCAACGGTATATTTGACCTTTGACGCACCTTTATAAGGATATTGCCCGTGTTACGTCAGCTTGTGCTCGCCCTTCCTGTCTTGATGCTGATGGCCGGCTGTGAGGCTGAATCAGGTCCTCTGCCGCCTAGCAAAACCTTGTCGCCCGAAAAGGTGGCCTCCATCGCAGCGACCATCAAGACGAAACACCCTGACCTTTCCGCCGAAATTCGTGACAAGGTTCTGAGCACCGTAGTGCAGTCAATTGACAATATGGTTTTCGTTTAAGGCGGCCAATTTGATATGGGCGACTTTGGCTGGATTTGTGAATACGATGAAAAAGATGTTTGTACCTGGCCTTGCGGGCAGGCGGCGGAGCAGCTTTGTAATATCAGCCGTGATGGTAATGATGATTTCGTTCATTTCGTTAAGTTGAGCGGTTTTTATTTTTCAAAATATCAAGTGTCATTGAAAGAGTTTGATTTATTTTTTAACGCCAAAGGACTGCCGCTTTTCGACTCCGAAAAGCGCAAAAGAGAGGATTTAAAGTTTCGCTATCAACCGGACTTGCCTGCTTTCACCAAAAGTTGGCAAGAAGCGAAGGATTATTGCGTATGGTTGGCCGAACTCAGCGGGTACCCTATAGATTTACCTACAGAAGCGCAGTGGGAATTCGTGGTTAGGAATGGCGGCAAACACATTCTTTTTCCTACCGATACGGGTAGTTTGGATTTTGGAGAGAACTATCCAAATGAAGGAGGGGGGCAAACTTTTCCAATCGATCGATTTCCTCCCAATCCATTGGGGGTCTTTGGGTTGGCAGGAAATGCCACTGATTGGGTCAACGATTGGTACGGCGAAGACTACTATCGGCATTCTCCAAGGGAGAATCCACGGGGGCCAGAAACAGGAGTCTATAAGGTCAAACGTGGTTCGTATTATCCTGAAGGCCCCATGTCCGCCGCTTCCGTTGTCCGACGCTGGCCTGATAATCCGCAGCAAGATGCCTACTATCCTGGCACTGGCTTCCGGTGCTCCGTACAAACTGCTGAAAAACTGTGAGGCTGGTATCGCGATGGTGCCGCTGGCGCCGTTGCTCAATCTTCATTTTGATATTGCCCTGCCAGGTTCCCAGCCATTGATCCGGCGCGGACCCCAGCGGCGAAGCGGAAGGCATTGCCTCGGCCTCGTTTAATGTCCAGGAGCATTGTTCATACACGCGTTGAGCTCGCTGACGGACTTGTTATTTTGTAGTATTGCCGGGCGATGGTATGTTTGTAAGTCAGACGCACCTTATAAGGATATTGCCTGTGTTACGTCAGTTTTTGCTTGCCCTTCCTGCCTTGATGCTCTTGGTCGGCTGTGAGGCTGAATCAGGTCCTCTGCCGCCTAGCAAAACCTTGTCGCCCGAAAAGGTGGCCTCCATCGCAGCGACCGTAAAAACGAAATATCCTGATCTTTCGGCCGAGCTTCGTGACAAGGTTCTCAACACCGTGGTCCAGTCAATTGACAACATGGTCTTTGTCGAAGGTGGCCAGTTTGATATGGGCGACTTTGGCTGGATTTGTGAATACGATGAAAGAGATGTTTGTACCTGGCCTTGTGGGCAGGAGCCGGAGCAGCTTTGTAATATCAGTAGCAAAGGTAATGATGATTTCGTCCATCCTGTAAAATTGACCAGTTACTATCTCTCGAAGTATCAGGCTAGGTTGGCGGATTTTGATCTTTTTTTTGTTGCCAATGGAAAGCCTCTTTATGATGAAGATGATCGAAAGCGTGAAGATCTAAAAGATTTATATTTGCCTGATCTTCCAGCTCCAACTCAAAGCTGGCAGGAGGCAAAAGATTACTGTAAGTGGATAGGGTCTTTAAGTGGTTACGAAGTGGACTTGCCGACGGAGGCTCAGTGGGAATTCGCGGCTCGCAATCGTGGAAAACATATACTTTTTCCAACTGACACTGGAAGCCTTGACTACGGAAAGAACTTTCCTTTTGAAAATGAACAGGAGAATTTCCCAGTTAATCGATTTGCGCCTAACCCTCTAGGGTTTTATGGCATGGCTGGGAACTCAACCGATTGGGTAAATGACTGGTACGCTGAAGATTATTACAAAATTTCCCCCCTGGAAAATCCTCAGGGCCCCGAATCTGGGAACAGAAAAATCAGGAGAGGATCTACAACTTTGGAGGCACCGCTGTCAGCAGCTCCACTGGTGCGGCGTTGGCCACAAGATTTAGTACAAAAATATCATTCCAGCGATACTAGCTTTAGGTGCGCAATCCAGTCCAGCAGTCCGCTTTGATAACTGTTCGGAAGGCGTCTGCGACGCCCTCCGCGCTAGGCTATCCTGTCAAATAGCCCGCTTCTCCGGGCCGCTAGCAGTGTTTTTTCTTTTCTCCATGATTGGCCTGGCTGCCAAGCAATCATTACTGTTTTTTCGGATGCTGTTTCAATATTTGCTGCAAGTGCTTTAATAAAACTATTGAATTGCATTTGCTCATGCCCATCGAGCAGGGCATTGATGCGATTCAAGCTACTCATTGGATCGACTTTTTTTCCGTCTTTTGAGCAGTTTTCTAATATATGGATGAATTGTCGCCAAGTGCGGATGTGAGAGAGCAAAAATACAACAGCTTTTTCCTGCTCTTCGGACCAGCTTTCAACAAAGCTTTCTGTTAGAAGATAGATGATCGGCCCGACTGTTTCTGGGGGTAGCAGACTGATTGGAATGTTTTTGCTATTTACTTTAACGGTTTTATTTTTTAGTAAGTAAGTGGCGGTGGTCTGAGCTTCCTGTTTGGTTGCAATTCGTTTTTTCCACCAGAGTCTCATATCATTGGCGCTGTTTGAAAATGCTTTGCCTATGGATTCGCCGGGTTGGCTGATAATCTGGAAAAGACCTCTAGCCATATATTCAAATGCTTCTTCAGTTACAGCTAGCTGGTAATGGAAATCTGCCTTTGATAGAGCATTGCAGAAGACGTAGATCAGGTCACCGATCTTTTCGAGGTCGACTGCTGTACCAAAACCGCCTCCTGCGCCAGGGCCGAAAACCAGACTCGCTTTGCAATTTATTGCCAAACGGTTTTCGGTAATCTCAATCCCAAAATCAAAACCAGCCCCAATACCCAGCGCCGCGTTCCCCTCAGCCTTGATCTCCACCAGGCTCGACCAGTCTGTGCTGCCGCTGTCGTTCGCCTGTCCTGCGACGATCTTGCCGACCCCTTGTTTGGTTGAATCAAGCCACTTCAACGTGCCGGTGACGGTGCCTCCGCCTTGCACGCCGGCAAAGGCGTTGCCTTTCAATCCCAGGCTGCCGCCGCGTTTCTTGTCGACGGCCATGTCGGGCGGGCTTAGCAGAGCTGTTGCCCCGGAGGCTTCTACTTCCTTGGGTTTGTATTGGGCTTTGACGCCAGCTTGGCCTTGGGCCGTCGCGCCAGCGAAACACGATAGCTCGACCTTGCCGTCGAGGCGGAAGATGCCGATGTCGCTGACGACTTCTTTGCCTTCGGCGTTGCGGTACGGCATGCGCACCACGTAACCGCCCTGATCCGGAAAGTAACTCTTCAGCGCTATCGAGCCTTCAGCCAGCGAGATGGCGGCGCTGGCTTTGACGCCGACTTCGACGTTGCCTTTGCCGGGCTCCCAGCTGTTGATCCCGGCGCTGGCCGTTGCGGCAAAGCGAAAGGCGTGAGCTTCGGCCGATACGGCGTATTTGGCCGAGTCGGCTTCGTTGGATGTCCACGAGCATTCTTTATGCAGGGCGTTGAGTAGGTTGTCGTCCTTGCTCGTCCAAGAGGTGAACTTGGCCTCGAGGCTGCCCAGCGGGCTGGTCTTGCGGCCATCGCTGACAGCAGTGCGGATGTCCTTGAGCAAATCCTTGGCCAGATTTTTATCCAGCGGTTTGCCACGCATCACGGTGGTCGGCACTTTGACCCGCCAGGTGAATTCTTCTCGGGTGCGCACTGGAATGTAGTGGCGTCGGGTCGGATCGCTGAAGGAGATGTACTCGACGACGGTGATGCCGGTTTTGACCTGCTTGCCTTTTTGCGTCTCGGTGCCTTTGCCTTTGCCGTGCTTGAGATCCGGAGCTGCACCGCTGGCACTCGTAGAGCTGTCGCCAGCTTCGGCTTTGCCTTGCGCGGCGATGCGGGTGCGCAGCGATTGAATCTCGGCGTTCAGTTCAGCGACTTTGTTAGCGCGCAAGCCCTCCCAGTTGGTTTCCAGATAGCTGCCTTCAAAAGCCGGCTGGGGCGTGTAACGCTGATACCAATCGCGGGCCTTCTGCACCGTCGCCAATTGGCCTTGCAGGTCTTCCTTGCGCTCGATGACAGCTTTCGGTTTTGCCACAACCGGAGGCGAGCGCTGCAGCAGCCCGGCTTCTTCAGCCTTGGCGTTCCAGGCATCCTTGATGCAGCGCGTGCAGGTGCAATTGGCTTGCGGATCTTTGGTCTTGGCGCACAGCCTGGCTTCGGTCGCCTTGGCGAGATTCTGGTGCAGCTCGTCCATGAGTTTTTTGACGAGGTCGGATTGCTTCTGCAGCTCTTTCGATTCTTTTTCCGTCAGCACGTAAAAGTGATCGTCGCCGGTGATGTGGATGACGTCGACCAGTTCATCCTGGCATTCGACTGCGCCTTTGACGGCTGTGGTGCTCTTGTTCTCGGCGTGTTTCGGCGGCGGCAAAACCTTGGCTGCCGGCAATTGCAGCGCCCATCCAGGCTTGATGTGGTTGGGGTCGGTGATGATCGGATTCAGCGCTCGTAGATCGGCCACGGAGCATTTGTTGGCGGCGGCAATGCTGCCAAGAGTGTCGCCGCTCTTAACGGTGTAGGTGGTGCTCATTGCTCATCGTCCTTGTGATTCACAGGCTTTCCAGTTGAGTCAGCTTGTCGCCGAGCGCTATGTCGTCACGCGCGAGCAACTCGGTGGCGGGCGGCTGCTTCCAGAATCGGTCGCCACGCTGGATCGCTACGCGAAGCCAGCGCTCCTGATCGGCCATTTGCTCGTATCCCGTATCTTTTGCGGCCAGTAACTGGCGATGAACGAACTCGACGCGGTCATCCGTCGGCAGAACCTCGCGGTAATCGTCCGCGAAGCGCGTGGCGATGACTCTGAGCCGGCCCTGTTCGATCAATGCCTGACGTTCTTCGCCCACGTATAGCCATGCCGGTGGCTGCTTGGCCGTCGGCGGGGTGTGAGGAGGTTTTGCGTAGAAGCGCCAGCCAATCTCGTTACGCCATGCCAGCGCGCTGAACGGCCCCATGAACTGCGCTCTTTCGGTCTCGTCGAGTGCAAGCAGCAACGGTTCGAGCCAGCGCGGATCGAAGAAACGCATCATCTGTTGCGGTTCTTCGTCGGTGCGCACGGTCAGCAAGCTGCGCCAGTGTTCCACGCCCTGATCCAGCAAAGCGGAGTCGCTTAACCAGGCGACGCAACCTGCATCAGACTGCTCCAGCAAAGTGCTGACGTAGGGAGCAACGGTTTGCCTCTCCGGATACAGGACGACGTATGGGCCTGCTGGTTGCAAGTCTGCGTAGCGGGTATTGGTGAACAGTGGAAGGCAGCTGGGGCGGTACTGTTCGTCACTCTGGAACAAGTGACTGAGCAGATCCGCATCAAAGCTTCTGTCCAGAATCAGACACATCGCGCCTGTCGTCGTGGACTGTTTGAACGGCGATTCGATGGACTCAATCATGTCGACGCACCGGGTTGGTGGATCGGGCAATGACCGCTCGCATCCAGATGACATGATGGAGTGGGCAGCAAGACGCCTGCCTTCGATTGAGCTTTGAACGAACCGAGCGAAGGTTTCACTACCTGCCCAGCCTTATCTGCATCTGCCTGTTTCAAAGGTCCCGGCATCAACGGCGCGGCGCCCGTACCAACGCCAGGGCTGCCGCCGGAGTTCATGTTGATCACCGGCCCGCTCATGGTCACGCCGCCAGCATCGATCTTGATAAAACTGCCACCGCCGACCAGCGTGAGTTCGGCACCAGCCTCCATCACCACTTTCATGCCGCTGCTCAGGTGGATTTCCTGGCCTGCGTCGATGAACTGGCCCGTGCCGATCTTGATGTGCTGGTTCACGCCGACGGTGAGGTGGTCGTTGGCGCGGGTTTCGACTTTGCGGTCGGCGTAGACGGTGTGGTGTTCTTCGGCCTTGAATTCGCTGTAGCTGTTTTGCTCGACGGTGTCGTGGCGTTCGTTGCCGACGCGGATCTTCTGGTCGTGCTCGATGTTCTCGTCCCAGTCGCGCTGGGCGTGCAGGTAGATTTGTTCCTGGCCTTTTTTGTCTTCGATGCGCAGTTCGTTGTAGCCGCCACCACCCATCGAACTCAGGGTCTTGAAGGTGCTGCGGGTCTTGTTCGCCGGCAGTGGATAGGGGACGGTGTTTTCCTTGTGGTACAGGCAGCCGCTGATCAGCGGTTGATCGGGGTCGCCCTCAAGGAAGGTGACCAGCACTTCCATGCCGATGCGCGGGATGGCGATGCCGCCGTACTGGGCGCCGGCCCAGGCGCTGGAGACGCGCAGCCAGCAGCTGGTCTTGTCGTCGGCCTGACCCTCGCGATCCCAGTGGAACTGGACTTTGACTCGGCCGTATTCGTCGCAGTGGATTTCTTCGCCTTTCGGGCCGGTGACCACCGCGCTCTGGCTGCCGAGAATGCGCGGTTTCGGGTGGCGTAGCGGCGGGCGGTTGGGCACGTCCCATGGCGTGGCCTGGAAGCGGTTGCGGTAGCCCTGGTGGAAATCGTCTTTGAGTGCGGTGGTGTCGCTGGTCACCGACTCTTCGAGCACTTGCGGCTGCTTGCCTTCGTGCAGGACTTCAGTAAGCAGCCACAGGTCGTTCCATTTGGCTTTCGGGTGTTCGGTCAGGGCGAGGAAATGACCGCTGACCAGCAACGGCTGATCGCTCTTGCCTTCGGCGAGCTGGAAGTCGCTGCGGTGGCGTTCGAGGGCGCGTTTGGCCAGGTGCTTGCCGCGCTCACGGTCGATGAAGCGGCCCGGGTAATCGTAGTCTTCGAGGTCGGGCAGGGCGTCGCCACGGTTTTCGCTTTCCAGGGTCAGGCGCGGTTTTTCGAAGTCGTAGTCGCGGCGGGTGGTGCGGCTGGTGCGGGTTTCCAGGCGTAGGTCGAAACGCTTGATCACCGGGTTGCTGGCGACCATGCCCGAGTCTTGCTGATAGGGCACAGGTGCCAGTTTCGGGAACACCGTCTGGTCATCGCCGAAAACGAGCTTGTGCGCCGTGGCGCTGTGCTGGAAGTGGTAGTGAATGCCTTCCTCTTCGCACAGGCGCTGGATGAAGTGCAGATCCGACTCGTCGTATTGCACGCAGTAGATGCGTTCGGGATAGATCGAGCCGGTCTTGAATTCGTAGGCGTTGCCTTGGATGCCGTGCTCTTCCAGCACTTGGCCGATGATTTTCGGCACGCTGAGGTTCTGGAAGATACGCTGGTTGATGCGGTGCGCCAGATACGCCAGTTGCGGGCGCAGGGTCACCGAATAACGGGTCAGACGCTTGCCGGAATCGCCTTGCGCGGCGCGATAGATCTGGCCATGAATGCCGCTGCCGTCAGGCGACAGCTGCAGAAATGCCGGTTTGTGCAGCAGGGTTTCGAGGTCCAGCGACGGCTGCTCACTGACCAGCT